>NZ_JABEPH010000101.1:0-16570 GCF_013004495.1 Rhizobium sp. SEMIA 4085 | reverse complement strand
TCTTGTTCGTGCAGTGCATGACCGCTCTACTGGATTGTTTTTTTGTTTTATGGATGCGGGCTCCCCCGAGACTGCCCCTAGATCGCCCGGCGGCAGCGTCATAGGTGTATAAGAGACAGCCGCCACGGCGTTGACGAGCGCCACCTGCGACCCGACCGACAGATCGATACCGCCGGTGACGATGACGAGGGTCATCGCGACGGCGACAATAAGAATTGGGGCCGCCTGCCGTACGACATTCAGGAGATTTCCGACGGTCATGAACGTATCGGTCGTGACTGCAAAGAAGGCCACACAGGCGAGGAAGAAAAAGGCAATCGACAGGACCTGCGCATGCTCGGCAAAGAAGTCGGCAAGCGGCGAGCCTTTGGCGCGTTCGGTATAGACGGTCACTGCCTTTCTCCTCCGACGATGAGCTTCACGAGATCCTCCAGATCGGTCTTGCCGATCTCGCGCTCGGCGACTTTGGTGCCTTCGTACATGACGGCAATCCGGTCGCAGACCCGGAAGAGGTCCTGCAGGCGATGGGTGATGAGGACGACGGAAACGCCCTTCGCCTTGACGCGGTTGATCAGCGAGAGCACGGCTTCCACCTCGGCAACGGCAAGTGCCGATGTCGGCTCGTCCATGATCAGGACCTTGGGATTGAAGGAGGCGGCCCGGGCAATTGCAATGGCCTGGCGCTGGCCACCGGAAAGCTTTTCGACCTTTGCGGTCAGCCGCGGGATGCGAATCTCCAGCGCATCGAGCATTTTGCGCGCCTCGGCAAGCATGGTCGCACGATCGAGAAAAGGTCCCCTGGTGATTTCGCGGCCGAGAAAGAGATTGCCGACCACATCGATATGATCGCAGAGGCTCAAGTCCTGGAAGACCATCTCTATATTGCGCGAGCGGGCCTCGGCCGGACCGGAAAAACGCACCGCTTCTCCATCGATCGAGATCGTTCCACCGTCTGGTATATAGGTGCCGGAGATAATTTTAGTAAGCGTTGATTTACCTGCCGCATTGTCGCCTACAAGGCCGAGGCATTCCCCGGGGTAAATGTCGAGGTCGACGCCGCGCAGCGCCTGGTGCGAGCCGAAGGTCTTGCGGATATCGCGGAGGGATATGCGCGGCCGGTTTGCCGCCGCCCCGGATTGCCGGGAGAGCATGGCTCCCCCGGTTCCGGAGACCGCGCTTGGGTGCTGTCCGTGGCTGATCATTTAAAAACGGCCCTGTATGGCTCCACGTTCTCCTTGGTGACGATGGTCACGGGAACCGCGATGTTCTTATCGACCGAACCGCCATCCGAGACCTTCTTCAGCGCGTCGACGGCCGCAGCACCCATGGCGGCCGGATCCTGCTGTATTACGGCGGCAACGTAACCGGCGTCGATGCCGGCGATCGCCTGGGCAGTGAGATCCCAGCCGAACACCTTGATGGCATCCTGCTTGCCCTGGCTTTCGACAGCGGCGATGGCTCCCATCAGGGCCGGCTCGCCGGTCGCATAGACGGCGGTCATATCCGGATTGCCGGTGATCAGGTTCTCGGCGGCGGCAAGCGCATTGTCCTGAATGTTCTGACCATCGACGACGCCGGCCTTTTCGATGCCGGAGACACCTTCGAGCGTCTTTTCAAAGCCTTCCTGGCGGACATTCTGGATGAACGAATTCAGCGCACCGACGACACCGACCTTTGCCTTGCCGTCCATGTTCGCCTGGACATAGTCGAGGAAGAATTTGCCCATGTCAGCGCCGGCCTTGGCGTTGTCGACGCCGATCTGCGCCTTCTGGGGACCTTCAGGGAGGATTGCATCGATCGCGACCACGGGAATACCGGCGTCTGCCGCCTGCTTGATGGCCGGCATGATGCCGTTGACATCGATGGCAACGACGGCAAGACCGGCGACTTTCTGCTGGATGTAAGTCTCAATCGCGCTGTTTTGGGCGGCCGGATCGTTGTTGGCATTGAAGATCACGAGTTTTACGCCTGCTGCATCGGCCGCCTTCTGGGCACCCTCGTTCATCTGGTTGAAAAACAATGCCTGCTGGTTGATCTGCACCAGCGCAAAGGTCTTTTCCTGCGCACTTGCGCCCAAGCCTGCGAGCGAGGCGGTTGCCAATGCAGTGAAGCCGAGCGCGGCTGTGAATGTTCTGCGTTTGATAGTCCGGGTCATGTTCTCATCCTCTGGTTCTTTTTTTGTCCATTGCGGCTTTTGGATTCGCCGGCGGCGCAACGGAACTCCGCACGACGATTTCGACCGGCAGGAGCTCTTCCACAGCGCAAGGGGTACGCTCCTGCCAGTTTGTCTCAAGAAGCAACGACAGCGCCCGCTGGCCGATCTGCCGAACGGGCTGGCGGATGGCCGTCAGCGGCGGCGCAAAAAGATGCAGCGGCCCGACGTCGTCGAAGCCAACGACCGACACGTCCTGCGGGATCGAAATGCCTTGGCTGCGCAAGACCTCAATGAGACCGATGGCGATTTCATCCGAACTCGCGAAGATCGCGCTCGCGGGCATGCCTTCGGCTATGAAGCGCTTGGCGGCTTCCCGCCCGAAGGCGACGGTGTATTCGCCCTTGTAGCTGAGCAGCAGGGCATCAGCCCCCCACAGTTCGTACATCGCCCTTTCGAGCCCTTGGAAACGGCGCTGTGCGCTGATCATCCGTTCGGGCCCGCCGATGAAAAGGACGCGGCGATGCCCCATCTCCGCAAGGTGCGTTCCTGCCAGATAGCCGCCCCTGTCGTTGTCGCAGAAGAGCTTCGGTGCCAGCGCATCCGGGACGTCTTCGTCCACGACGACAACCTTGCCGGTGCGGTTGATGAGCGCCCCGAGTTGCCCGTCATCCGGATGGTTGGTGACAAAGATTAATCCATCGACATGGTTGCGCTCGATAAGCTGAAGATAGGCAACCTCGCGGCCAGAGCGGTTCAGCGTCGCGTAGAGCGAGACGGCAAGCCCGCGGCGGTCCGCCTCCTCCTCCACCGCCGCGACAAGCGTTGCGAAGAACGGATTGGCGATGTCGGGCACCACGAGACCGATCGTATCCGAGCGCCCGCGGCTTAGGCGCCGGGCATGCGGATTGGGCTGATAGTTGAGATCTCGGATCGCATCCTCGATCCTCTTCTTCGTCTCGTGGGGAAGCTCGAGCGATCCGTTCAGCAGTCGCGAGACCGTCGTCACGGAAACGCCGGCAGCTCCGGCGACATCCTTCAGACTGGTGACACGCTCATTCGCCATCGTTTGTAAACCGCTTTAGTAAACCGATTTACCATTTAGCTCACCGATCCCTTTATGAGTCAAGCGGACTTTGCGTGCGTTATTGCGGTTGCCAAAACACGACCGCAGTTCCATTACTGCAGCTGCGGCTTTCGGAGAAAACTGTTGCGGTCGGCCGACTTGATACGCAGCCATGCCTCGCGGCCGTCGCGCAATATCCTCATGGGGATCTCCACGCCGGCGGGGCCGCTCCTCCATAACTTGCGGTAAAAGTCGGCAAGACCGGCGACCTCCCCATCCCGTATCTCCGAGATGATATCTCCCTCACGCAACCCCGCTTGAGCCGCCGGACCTCCTTGAGCCACGCTCATGACCACCACGTCGCCATTACTTTCGGCAGAGAAAGCCCCGAGCCAGGGACGCGGCGGCTTGTTCACTTGGCCGCGCGTAAGCAGATCATCAAGAATGGGTGGCAACAGGTTGATCGGCACGACCATGTTGATGTCCGCGCTCTGTCCCCTTTGGTTCATTTGCAGGCGCAGCGAGCCAATGCCAAGAAGTTTGCCGTCGGAGCCCACGAGTGCCGCACCGCCCCAGGAAGGGTGCGCAGGCGCGATGAATATCGCCTCTTCGAGCAGGTATTCCCAATAGCCGGCGAATTCCTGCTTGGCGACAATCGCAGCCTGCACGAACTGACCGATACCGTCGGCCAGCATGACCGGATCGCCGACCTTCGCTTCGGCCCCATCCCCAAGATCCAATGCGGGAACGTCAAGCGACCCAAGGGCCTGCACCAGACCGAAGCCGGTTTCCTGATCATAGGCAAGCGCATGCGCAGGAACGACATACCCGTCGTTGCGTGTCAGCCAGACTTCCTCGGCCTCGGTGATCAGGTAGCCGATCGTGACCACTAGCCCATTTTCCCGGATCACCACGCCGCTTCCCTCCCTTTGGGTACCGAGCGTCGTCGCGGTGAAGGCATCTTCCGGAATTGAAGAACGGACCGCCACAACGGACCGCAAAATTCTGTCGATGTTCATGCTTTCGTTCCTGATGAGCAAGATCTACGCACGGCAAAGCGTCACCGCTTTCATGCGGCGCCTGGCATTCCTCTAAAATATGGCTCGTAACGGGGCAGACAAGCCGCAAGAGCCGAATCTGCCTTCAGGCCGATGCAACGACGGAGAGTAACCACATCAATTGAGCGCCCGTATGAAACTGTCCTTCGATGCGACGGATAGCAGACAGCGGGCAAAGGGTTGACGTTTCATACACCACAACAAGCACTTGCCGAGCTCGCTCCCTTGTCAGCGGAGCTGCATCATCTCAGATGAAGGAAGAGTAATGCTTGTACTGCGTCTGAGTATGCCAATGAGAATCGTCGAGCTAGCCAGTTCTGTATCTCGCCCCGTTTATGCCATTGGCGATGTTCATGGGATGGCCAGCTTGCTTGAGGTTCTGTTAGCGACAATTGACGAAGATGCCATGAGATGCGGCGCGGAGCCGCGGGTCGTATTCCTTGGTGATATCGTCGACAGAGGGCCGGACAGCCGGCGAGCGATGGAAATTGTGCATGCGACGCTTCAGCAACGTGAAGGATCGCAATTCATTCTCGGAAATCACGACTACCTGTTTCGCGAGGCTTTGACTAACCATCTCGGCGATCCGGCGCTTGATCATTGGCTGTCGGGACTGGGCGGAAAGTCGACCCTTCGCTCTTACAGTCACCGCATGCCGGGCTGGGCAGGAGAGCTGCCGGACCTGCTGCTTCCCCGATATGCGCATCATCTGGCACTGCTCAATCGAGCCGCAGACATGGTCATCGTGAATGGCTACTGCCTCGTCCATGCCGGGATCGACCCGAAGAAGCCCCTTGCCGACCAGGACGAGCAGGATCTTCGCGAAATACGCGAACGCTTCCTCGATGTCTCAGACCAATTCGAAAAGGTCGTGGTGCATGGTCACACGATCACGAGCTCAGAACTTCCGGAGATTCATTCGAACCGCATAGCGATCGATACGGGGGCCTATCGCACAGGACGCCTGTCAGCCGTCGTGATCGCTGGCAATAGCGAGCCGCGCTTTCTTTATGTCTCCCACTCCGACTAGCCCCCCAATTCACGCTTTCCTGCTCGCAGAAGAGCGGACCGGTCGGTTGAGATCAACTCGTGAAGCCGCAAAGCGCCCATCTTAGGTGCGACTATCTGACCACAGGTAACTCTATTGGTGCCGACTTTGGGTCTTCTCCATGGAGAGCCTGGCATTGATGTTTGTCCACTGGCATTGCGTGTCGACAGCGTCGATCTGTCGCGGAAGTTCAAAGCAAGATCCTATTCGCTCTGCCGGAAGTTGCGGATCCGGTCAAAAAGCACAGCAAGCACGATAGCGCCGCCAATGAAGGTCCCCTGCCAGAAAGCGTTGATGCCGAGCAGACCGAGACTGTTGCGGATCACTTCGATCAGGGCGGCTCCGACCAACGCACCGAGCGCGGTACCGACGCCGCCTGCCAGATTGGCGCCGCCAATGACGGCGGCCGCGATGACCTGAAGTTCCATTCCGGCACCTATATTGGTGGTAACGGCGCCGAGCCAACCGGTTTGAACAATGCCGGCAACCCCCGCCGATAGGGCGGATATCATATAAACTGCGACCTTGATCCTGCGTACCGGAACCCCGGTCAACGTTGCGGCATGCTCATTGCCGCCGATGGCAAAAACATAACGCCCGAACCTCGTCCAGCGCAGCACGAAACCGGTCAGCAACGCCAGAATGATCATGTAGAGCACCGGGTTGGCGATGCCGAGAAACCACGCGCCGCCACCGAGTGCCAGAAGCGTGTCGTGATCTGGCCCGAATTGGAAGACCACGGTATTGTTTGATGCCACCATCGCAAGACTGCGCGCAATCGACAGCATGCCGAGCGTCACGACGAAAGGCGGGAAGTCGAGATAGGCGATCAACAGTCCGTTGAAAGCCCCGATGACCAGGGCAGTCCCGATCGACGCGGCAATACCGACTTCGATGCTGTAGCCGGCATGCATGACCACCGCCAGGACCATGCTGCACAGGCAGAGCACCGATCCCACGGACAAATCGATGCCGCCGGTAATGATCACCAGCGTCATGCCGAGCGCAATGATGGCAACGAAAGTGACGTTGCGGGTGATATTGTAGAGGTTCTTCGCCGTGGCGAAGGAGTCGGTTGCAGCAGACAGGAAAAGACAGGCGAGGATGACTGCGATCAGGACCCAGAAGGTTTGCCCGCCCACGATTGATGCAAGCCAGTTCCGCTGCTTCTGTTCAATTGTCTGGTCAAGAGTAACAGCCATCATCGACCTTCATTTCTTCCACTATCCAAGCAGCGCGATCACACTTGTTCGATCGCGCCGGTGATAAGACCTGTGACTTCTTCTGGCGAACTTGCCGCAATCGGCTTGTCGGCAACTTTTCTGCCTCGCCGCAACACGATGACGCGGTCGGCAACCGTAAAAACGTCCGGCATGCGATGGCTGATCAGGACAACGGCAATGCCGCGGTCACGCAGTTCGCGGATCAGATTGAGCACCTCCGCCACCTGGCGAACGGATATTGCCGCAGTCGGCTCGTCCATCAGTACGATCTTTGCCTCCGACAGCATGGTGCGTGCAATCGCCACCGCCTGCCGCTGGCCGCCTGACATCTGCCTTACAAGGTCCCGGGGACGCGTCTCCGACTTCAGCTCCCTGAAAATCTCGCCGGCACGCCTATACATGGTCTTGTAGTCCAGGACTTTCAGCGGACCGACGCCGCGCCGCAACTCGCGTCCTAGGAACACGTTCGCCGCTGCCGTCAGATTATTGCAGAGTGCCAGATCCTGGTGAACGATCTCGATGCCGTGCTGGCGCGCCTCCACCGGCCGGTGCATGACGATTTCCGCGCCGTCGAGGCGTATGGTGCCCTCGCTCGGCCGGAAATTGCCGGCAATCATCTTGACCAGTGTCGACTTTCCGGCGCCGTTATCGCCCATGAGGCCGACGACCTGGCCCGCCTCCAGCGAAAGCGAAACGTCGTTGACTGCCTGGATGGCGCCGAAATGTTTGGAGATGTTGGTGAGTTCGAGAACCGCCACCAGCCTGCTAACCTCCCAAAACCTCTCAGGCTTCCTCTTTGCCCTTAGATGTCGTCCAAGGGATGGATGCCCGCAATCTCGCCTTGCCGATGTCCTCCCAGCAAAGCGATTCCATCGCATTTACGCAAAACCTTGCGAAAGCGTCAATCAAATGTCCGGCGAATCAAGCAGACATCACAAAAATCTGTTTTGTATGACAAATACCCGTTGACGTGCGAAGCAGGCGGATATTAGCTGTTCATGGGAGAGAGAGCATGCTGATCCTTGTTACCGGTGCGACGGGCAAGGTCGGGCGGCGCTTCATTGCTGGGCTGCTTGACGATCCGAGATTTTCGAAAGCACGCATCCGCGCGCTTTGCCATAATCGTTTGCTTCCTGAGACCGGCCGTGTCGAAGTCACAAAGGGCTCGATCGCCGACCCGCATGTCGCGGCAGCCGCAATGAAAGACGTGACCCACGTTGTGCATCTTGCCACGTGCAAGGAAACGCCTGCCGCCGTCATGGACGTAACCGTCAAGGGTCTTTTCTGGTTACTCGAAGCCTTCCGTACGAGCGCCACCGCGCAACAGTTCATCCTCATCGGCGGTGATGCCGGTATCGGCCATTTCTACTATCGCCACGAGGGACCGATCACCGAGGATACGCCGCATTGCGCTTATCCAGGAAGTTACGCGCTTTCCAAGGTTCTCGAGGAGGTGATGCTTGACCAGTTCGCCATCCAGTACGGCATCAACAACTGCTGCCTTCGCGCACCGTGGATCATGGAAAAGGATGATTTCAAATATACGCTGTCCTTCGGCGATGATGTTTTCGGCGGCCCCGACTGGAAGGCGCTCGTCCCGCAAGGCGATGCGAGACGTTATGTGCAAGCCGGCACAGTGCCGCTGCTGCGCGACGCCGATGGACGTCCGCTAAAGCGTAATTTCGTGCATGTCGACGATCTGGTATCGGCCATTCTGGCAGCGATCGACAATCCACGCGCAAAGCGCCAGCTCTTCAATATCTGTATGGACCGGCCGGTCGACTATGGCGAGGTCGCAGCCTATCTGGCGCACACGCGAAACCTTGAGGCTGTCGACATCCCAAGCCAATACCACTCGAATTGGATGGACAACAGCAAGGCCAAATACCTGCTGGACTGGCAGCCCAGCTACGATCTGGAAAGGCTTATCGACTCGGCCTGGCAATACGAGCGTTCGCAGGATGACCCTCGCATTGTCTGGTACCCGGGTTGATTTCGTATGGCGGTCGCGTCGCGCCCGTCTGTTTCAAGGGAGGAAACCATGAGGAAGGCATTATTACTTGCATTCACGGCCCTGGCACTCACCGCCGGCCCGGCGCTTGCCAAGAAGCAGCTCGTCATCGTCGTGAAAGGACTCGACAACCCGTTCTTCGAAGCGATTAACCAAGGTTGCCAGAAATGGAACAAGGAAAACCCGGACTCGGAATATGAGTGCTTCTACACAGGCCCGGCATCGACATCCGATGAAGCCGGCGAGGCCCAGATCGTCCAGGACATGCTGGGCAAGGCCGACACGGCTGCGATCGCCATCTCGCCGTCGAACGCCAAGCTTATCGCCCAGACGCTCAAGACAGCCAATCCGAGCGTTCCGGTGATGACGCTCGACGCCGACCTCGCCCAGGAAGACGCCGCTCTGCGAAAGACCTATCTCGGCACCGACAACTATCTGATGGGCAAGCGCATCGGCGACTACATGAAAGAGGCCAAGCCGGATGGTGGCAAGGTCTGCTCGATCCAGGGCAATCCCGGCGCCGACAACATTCTGCGTCGCGCACAGGGCTGGCGCGATTCGTTGTCGGGCAAGGAAGGGCTGACCGAGCTCAAGGGTGAAGGAGGCTGGACCGAGGTCGCCGGCTGCCCAGTGTTCACCAACGACGACGGCGCCAAGGGCGTGCAGGCGATGACTGACATCCTCGCCGCCAATCCCGACCTTGCCGGCTTCGGCATCATGGGCGGCTGGCCGCTCTTCGGCGCCCCCCAGCCCTACCGCGACCTGTTCAAGCCGATGGCCGACAAGATCGCCAAAAACGAGTTCGTCATCGGCGCCGCCGACACGATCGGCGACGAAGTGGCGATAGCCAAGGAGGGCCTTGTCACCGCGCTGGTCGGCCAACGTCCCTTCGAAATGGGCTACAAGGCACCTTCCGTGATGATGGACCTGATCGCCGGAAAGCCGGTTGAGGATCCGGTGTTCACCGGGCTCGACGAATGCACCAAGGACACAGTCGACACCTGCATCCAGAAATAACGCGTGGTTCGGAGCGCCCAGAACCACTGGGCGCTCCGGTTCTCCAAAAAAAAGCGCCTGGACATCTCCAGCCCTGGAGATCTCCAGTCGCCTACTGTCCCTTACCGGAGGCCTGTGCGGCGTACATGTAGCTGTCGTAGCTGTATTCGGCGACGCGGAACCACTCGAAGGATTCGTCGCGGAATTTCTTCCAGGCCGGGTAGATCTTCGCCCAGGCCGGATATTTGGCGCTGTATTCGCCATAGAGTTCAAACGTCGCCTTATAGGCCGCATCCATAACATCACGCGGAAGCGGACGAAGTTTCACACCCTTGCCGACCAGCGATCGAATCGCCTTGGTGTTCTTGACGTCGTAAAGCGCCTGCATGTTGACATTGGCCGCCTTGCAGGCGGTGTCGAGCGCCGCCTTGTAAGCGTCCGGCAAGCCTTCGTACTGCGCCTTGTTGATGAAGAAATGGATGGTCAGACCGCCTTCCCAATATGCAGGATAATAGTAATAGGGGGCGATCTGGAAGAAGCCGAGGCGTTCGTCATCGTAGGGTCCAACCCATTCGGCTGCGTCGATCGTGCCGCGTTCGAGCGCCGGATAGATATCGCCGCCGGGAAGCTGTTGTGGAACGACACCGAGACGCGACATCACCTGGCCGGCGACACCGGCAATACGCATCTTGACGCCGTTGAGGTCTGCAGCGCTGTTGATCTCCTTGCGAAACCAGCCACCCATCTGGGCGCCGGTGCCACCGCCGGGCTTGCCGATGATGCCGTATTCGGAAAGAAACTCGTCATAGAGCTCGTTGCCGCCGCCGTGATAGAGCCAGGCGTTTTGCTGGCGGGCATTGAGACCGAAGGGGATCGTTGAACCGATCGCAAAAGTCGGATTCTTGCCGGTGAAGTAATATCCGCAGGTATGAGCGATTTCGACGGTGTTCGCCTGAACCGCATCGATCGCCTGCGGACCGGGGACTATCTCGCCGGCTTGAAAGACCTGGATCTGAAATTTGCCCTCGGTGATCTTGGAAAGGGCATCGGCCATGACCACCGCCCCGCCATAGATCGTATCGAGATTGTTCGGGAAGCCCGACGTCAGGCGCCACTTAATGGTCGGCAGTTCCTGGGCAACGGCTGGTGCCGCCAGCGCTGCTCCTGCCACAGTGGCAGCGCCACCGAGCGCTCCCTTGGTCAGAAATTTACGGCGGCTTAGTTTATCGGTCATCATATCCTCCTCGGTTGATTGGATTGCAGCACTTGGCAAAGCGATTTTGGCTGTGGCGTTACGTGGCGGGTTCGGACGGCGGCGCGCCAAAACTGGGGGTCGGCGATCCAAAATCCGGCGCGGGCGCTCCGAAACCAGGCGCGGCCGGCGCACCGTTTGACGGTTCAGGAGCGCCAAAAGGTTGTGCAGGCGTGCCGAACGGGTTCTCTCCCCCAGCGCCCGGCATCGGAACATTCAACTGGATGGTCGACGGATCGACGGTGACCTGGCCGGCCTTGTAGTGGGTGACGCGCTGGGGGAACGCGATCACGACAATGACCATCGCAAGCTGGATCCCCAGGAACGGCAGTGCGCCCATATAGATCTGGCCCGACGTGACCGGCTGGATGGTCGCGCCTGAAATACGGTCCTTATAAGCCCGGCTCGGTGCGACAGATCGCAGATAGAACAGCGAGAAACCGAATGGCGGATGCATGAACGAGGTCTGCATATTGATCGCCAGCATCACGCCAAACCAGATCAGGTCGATACCGAGGCTGTCGGCAACGGGCGCGAGTAGCGGAATGATGATGAAGGCGAGCTCGAAATAATCGAGGAAGAAGGCAAGGAAGAAGACCAGCAGGTTGGCGACGATCAGAAAGCCGATTTCACCGCCCGGGATCGACGTCATCAGATGCTCGACCCAAACGTGACCGTTGACGCCATAAAAAGTCAGTGAAAAGACGCGTGCACCCAATAGGATGAAGATTACGAAAGACGAGAGCTTCGACGTCGAATAGAGCGCCGCCTTGACCATCTTGATATCGAGACGGCGATTGAATGCCGCGAGGATCAGAGCACCGACGGCGCCCATTGCGCCACCTTCGGTGGGGGTCGCAAGACCAATGAAGATGGTTCCGAGCACCAGGAAGATCAGCACAAGGGGCGGCACGAGCGATGTGACAACTCTTCCGGCGAGCTTCCAACCCCGCAGCAAACGCGCTTCCGCCGGGAGCGCGGGAACGCTGGCGGGCTGAAGGAGGGACATTACGATGATGTAGCCGGAATAGACCACCACCAGCACGAGGCCTGGCACGAGAGCGCCCTTGTACATGTCGCCGACCGACCGACCGAGCTGGTCTGCCAGGATAATCAGGACGAGGCTTGGCGGAATGATCTGCGCGAGAGTCCCCGACGCGGCGATGGTGCCGGCGGCAACGCGGCGATCATAGCCGTAGCGAAGCATGATCGGCAGCGAGATCAGGCCCATCGAGATGACGGAGGCGGCAACTACGCCGGTCGTCGCAGCAAGGATGGCGCCGACAAAGATCACAGCGAAGGCAAGGCCGCCGCGCACAGGCCCGAACAGTTGTCCGATCGTGTCCAGCAAATCCTCCGCCATACCGCTTCGCTCGAGGATCAGTCCCATGAACGTGAAAAAGGGAATGGCAAGTAGCGTCTCGTTGGACATCTGTCCGAAGATGCGGTCCGGGATTGCCCCGAACAGATTGATCGGCAGCAAGCCCATCTCAATCCCGACGAAACCGAACAAAAAGCCGACGAAAGCCAGCGCAAACGCCACGGGATAGCCGAGCAGAAGCACGACGATCAGCGACAGGAACATGATGGGCGCGAGATTTTCCGCAAAGAAAGCAAACATGGATTTTTCCTGCCTAGAGTGTTTGTGCTTCAGCGTCGGCAAGTGCGATCGCGTCCGGAAAATCGCCCTTCAGGATCGCGATGCGTTTGATGAGTTCCGAAAGGCCCTGGAGCGCCAGCAATCCGAAGCCGGCTGGAATAAGGGCCCATACGGGCCACAGGAGCAGGCCGCCGGTATTGTTCGATATTTCGCCGCTGACGAATTTCGAAACGACGATCGGCCAGGACAGGTAAATCGTGATCAGACAGAACGGCAAGAGAAAGAAGATCGTGCCGAGGATTTCGATCCAAAGCTGCGCGCGTCGCGGCAACTGACCGTAGACAAGGTCGACTTTGACATGTTCGCTACTTAAAAGCGTCCATGCTGCGGCGATGAGGAATGCGGCCGAAAACAAGTACCACTGAGCCTCAAGCCAAGCATTCGAACTCAAGTTGAAAAGTTTCCGGGTCGTCGCATTGACCGCGCTGATCAGCACTGCAGCCAGCAGCAACCACGAGACGGATTTACCCAAAAAGGTATTGATCGCGTCGATGACGCGCGACAGCGACAGCAAGCCAGCCATGATGTATTCCTCCCAGGGGTCACAGGCTTTGGGCGACGTGACCACCGGGCAACTGGTATTGCGCGGAAACTTTAGGAACAAGACCGAAAATCGGCAAAATACGCGTGCCTACCCACTACTGGGTAGGCGCTCAACTCTCGGCCCAGGTCAATCCGTTCTCGATAGCATAGCGCGTCAGTCCGGCCGTCGTCGCGATGTTGAGCTTCTTCTTGATGTTCTTGCGGTGCGTCTCCACCGTGGCAGCTGAGATACCGAGTGTCTGGGCAATATCGCGATTGCTTTTTCCTGCCGCCAGCAACAATAGAACATCATGCTCGCGTGTCGTTAGAGGCAGCGCATCCGGCGCCACCTTTCGCTCGAGGAGAACATCCGAAACACCGGAAGAGAAGTAGGTTTTGCCGTTTGCCACGGCTTCGATCGCAGCGATGATCTCGTCGGTGGAGACATCCTTGAGTATGTAACCGGATGCCCCGTGCAACACCGAGGTGGAAATATATTCGCGACTGTCGTGCATTGACAGCATCAGGATGCGCGCGTCGGGCAGTTGCTCCTTGAAGAGCTCGATCGCGTCTATGCCGCTGAGCTGCGGCATGTTGATGTCCATCAAGACCACTGCTGGCCTTTCCCTCAGCGCAATCTCAAGCCCTGCGCGTGCCAATCCGGCAGTGCCGACAATCTCAATGTGTTCATAGGTTTCCAGAACGGCCCCCAACCCGTCCAGAACCAGGGGGTGGTTGTCGATCAAAAGGACCTTGATATTTTTGCCGCTCATGCTGCTTCCTTGCCTTGCGCGCGGTTCGCCGTTGCTGACCTTGGAAGCAGCGCTGTCAGGATCGTGCCTGCCGGTGTCGTCTTGATCAGTAGCAGGCCGCCGAAATGGGCCAGGCGCTCTTGCATGTTGCGCAGTCCGAGCCCGCCGCCGAGCGCTTTCTTTCCCTCGGCAATTGTTTCATCGAAACCGTTTCCGTTGTCGGAGATCGTCATGCGGACACGGCCCCCAACGTTCCAAATCCTGATGTCGACGCGGGTGGCTCCCGAATGCCGCTCCACATTGTTCAACGCCTCCTGCGCAACGCGATAAAGTGCCGTGCTCGCCTCCGGCTTCAGCATGTTCTTGAAGGGAAGCGCCTCCAGTCGGGTCTCGATGCCCGTACGCTCCGAGAAGTTGTCGCAAAGTGCCTTGAGCGCAGGCGTCAGGCCAAGGTCATCAAGCGCTCGCGGACGCAGGTCATGGGACAGGCGCCGTACCTCCTTGATCGCCCCGTTCAGCGCCTCCGCTCCGCGATCGATTGCGCGGGCGGCGTCTTCGGTCTGGCTTGCGACCTTGCGGCTCGCCAGATCGATAGCATAGCGGACGCCGATGAGGTTCTGCGATATCCCATCATGCAGTTCACGGGCAAGGCGCGCCCTTTCCTCTTCCTGCGTGTCGATAATGCGCTGTGCGAGCTGTTTAAGCTTGCTGTCTGCAAGACGGCGTTCTCTCAACGTCAGCAACATGCCGGTGGCAAAGACGATGAGAACCGCCGGCACGGCGATCAGCGCAATGATCAGAAATGTCTTGCGGACATTGGCGCGAAAATCTGCATTTGCGGCGGCGGTCTGTGCAAAGACGTCATCAAGATAGACGCCCGTTCCAAGCATCCACTTCCATTTGTCGAGGCCGGCAGCGAAGGACAGCTTGTCGGCCACCTCCCCCGAAGACGGCTTCTGCCACTTGTACTGGTGTAGGCCGCCGCCCTCCTTGGCCTTCTGAATGAGATTGGCAATAACCCTATCGCCATCGGGGTCGGTAAGATCGAGCCAGTTGTGCCCAGGCCGGAACGCCTGGCGCGGATGCACGACATTGTTGCCGTCGTAGTCATAGACAAAGAAGTAGCCATCCTTGCCGTAGTCGAGAGTGGTCAAGATGGCGCGAACCTTCTCCTTTGCTACTTCGTCGTCCGGACCTGCGGCTTCGTAGATGTCATGAATGGCAGAGAGCGCAAGATTTGTCAGATTGAGGAGTTCCGTTTCCTTGGCTTTCAGCATGTTTCGCTCGAACGTGTCGATGCTGCTTCGCACAAGCGTCGCCGATTGCCAGGTGATGAACGTTGTGACGATCAGAATGGCCAGGATCAATGGAATGATGGCCAATGCCACAATCTGATGTCTAAGGTTCACAGATCCGCCTCCCTGCCGCCTTGGTCACGCGGCGAGCTTATATATGAAACGACATCGACGGATAGCTCAAGCTTCGCCCGACCTGCAAACGTTTCGCGCAGGCGCGGCGGACTATCTGACGAAACCCATCGACTTCGACCTATTGCTTGCGAAAATTACAGGCTGCGTTACGCGGATTGAAAACGACAAAGCGGCCGGTCGCGCATTCTAATTGGCGGTCGTCCCATTCCGCAAAGCGTGGACACATCACCGGGCGCCGGTGCGGTGACCTATGCTGCAACGCCAGCCCAGGGCAGTTGCTCTTTCCTGCCTGACGGAGCTTTCATGGCTATGGTCTTTCAAAAGCCACAAAGCTGAGCAGGCTGGGGAGCGCACAGACTGATCAAACAAAATCTTCGCCGGCTGCGTGCCGGCGTGTCAGTGCAGCGGCTTTTTCTCAGCTTTGAAAAGCCGTTCTTGCCCAGACGGACATTACCATCAGGACCTGAATGAGAAGGTTCGCCGCGACCAAAGCAGAAGTGCGAGGTTCAATGCGATGCATTCCATCCAAGATGACGTTTCAGTTTCGATCATCATTGCGAACTACAACTACGCGCGCTTCTTAAAGTGCTGCATCGATAGCGCGCTGGAACAAAGCCATGACAACGTAGAAGTCATCGTTGTCGACGACGCATCGGCTGACGACAGCGCTTGTGTGATTGCGGCCTATGGCTCCAGGATCACGGCTCTCTTAAGAGAGAGCAATGGTGGGCATGCGGCTGCGTTCAACACAGGATTTGCGGTCAGCCGAGGCCAGATCGTTCTGTTTCTCGACGCCGACGACTATCTTTATCCGAACGCCGTCTCGGAGATAATCAAGGCTTGCGACGGCGATACCGCCCAGGCGCAATTCAGATTGCACATTGTCGACGAGCGCCAACGCGTCAAGGATGTGTTTCCACCTCAGGAGTTTCCCTTCGATTCAGGTGATGTCACCCCCCAGCTGTTGCAGAAGGGACGCTATCAAACCACCGTGACAAGCGGGCTGGCCTTCATGCGTTCGGCTTTGGAGGCGATCATGCCCATCCCCGAGACGGACTTTCGCCAGGGGGCGGACGGATATCTGGTCACTGTCGCGCCTCTCCACGGAAAGGTGACGTCGATCGATTCTTGCCTTGGCGCCTACCGCATGCATGGCGCCAATCATTCCGTCTTTGCAGAAAAACTTGGCCAGCGGGCACGCTGGCGGGTGGAGCACGACTTCCGCCGCATGGAAGCCTTGTCCGATCAGGCCGCTGATGTCGGCTTGACAGTACCGTTGGACGTCAGTCTTCATGATACGGTGCATCTCGAAGAGCGCTTGGCATCGCTTTGCATAGACCGCCAACGGCCGCCCGCTCCCGATGATTCAAGGGTCCCCCCCGGCGACGCCGGGCCCGTGG
>NZ_JABEPH010000100.1:0-16650 GCF_013004495.1 Rhizobium sp. SEMIA 4085 | reverse complement strand
CGCCTATTGCCGCTCGGTGTCCCCCGTAAGCCGGATGTCCTGACCGGCGTCGGCGTCAACGGCACCGGCAAGACGACGACGATCGGCAAGCTGGCGTCGAAGCTTTCGGGTGCCGGGTTGAAGGTCATGGTGGCGGCGGGCGATACGTTCCGCGCCGCGGCGATCGAGCAGTTGAAGATCTGGGCCGATCGCACGAAGTCGGAATTCATCGGCACCAAGCTTGGCGCGGATGCCGCAGGTCTCGCCTACGACGCCTTCGAGCAGGCGAAGGCGAAAAAGTGCGACGTGCTGATCATCGATACCGCCGGCCGTTTGCAAAACAAGGC
Source organism: Rhizobium sp. SEMIA 4085 (assembly GCF_013004495.1). Taxonomy (NCBI): domain Bacteria; kingdom Pseudomonadati; phylum Pseudomonadota; class Alphaproteobacteria; order Hyphomicrobiales; family Rhizobiaceae; genus Rhizobium; species Rhizobium sp. SEMIA 4085. The sequence continues at coordinate 16,324 of NZ_JABEPH010000100.1, read as the reverse complement.
CGAGTTGATGGCGGAGCTTGAAAAGATCGTCCGCGTGCTCGGCAAGCTCGATCCCGACGCCCCGCATACGGTGCTGCAGACGCTGGATGCGACCACCGGCCAGAACGCTCTCAATCAGGTCGAAATCTTCCGCAATGTTGCGGGCGTCAACGGTCTGATCATGACCAAGCTCGATGGTACGGCAAGGGGCGGCATCCTCGTTGCGATCTCCGCCAAGCACAAGCTACCGGTCTATTTCATCGGCGTCGGCGAAGGCGTAGACGATCTGGAGCCGTTCGAGGCCGAGGATTTCGCTCAAGCCATTGCCGGGCTTGGGCAATGATGCCACAGATAAGCCGGAACAGCGCATAAGGCGCGCGAACGACGAACAGGTTTGACCAATACATGACCACTGAAAGCGATATTACCCCCAGCGCCGCCGACAGGCACCATCCGATGCTGAAGCTGGCGCTGGAACTCGGGCCGCTGCTGATCTTCTTCTTTGCCAATCTGCGCGGCGCCTGGCTGGTCGAAAGATTCCCTGCATTGTCCGAACTGGGCGGGCCGCTCTTCGTGGCGACGGGACTCTTCATGGCGGCGACGATCGTCTCGCTCGTCGTTTCCAAGCTCGTCCTTGGCCATCTGCCGGTCATGCCCTTCGTGTCGGGCATCGTCGTTTTGATCTTCGGTTCGCTGTCGATCTACCTGCAGAACGAAACCTTCATCAAAATGAAGCCGACGATTGTCAATACGCTGTTCGGTGTCGCGCTTCTGGGCGGGCTTGCCTTTGGTAGGTCGCTGCTCGGCTACGTCTTCAACGCGGCCTTTCAGCTCGACGCTGAAGGCTGGCGCAAGCTGACGGTCCGTTGGGGCGTTTTCTTCCTGTTCCTTGCCGTTCTGAACGAAGCCGTCTGGCGCAATTTTTCCGATGACTTCTGGGTGACCTTCAAGGTCTGGGGAACGATGCCGATCACCATCATCTTCACCATGGCGCAGATGCCGCTCATCCTGAAGCATTCGATAACTCCTGCAGGAGAGACCGAGAAGTGACGGCATTCAGTGCAGCGGAAAGAGCGAGACATCAGAATTTCTGGTTCGCGGCCTGCCTGGCGGTTTTGATCATCCAGATCGCTGCCGAGTACCTAATAGGCCGCACGCCGATCTGCACCTGCGGCTATGTCAAGCTGTGGGAAGGCGTCGTCAACTCGAGCGGCAATTCCCAGCATCTTTCGGACTGGTACACGCCGTCCCACATCATTCACGGCTTCCTGTTCTATGGGCTGGCGCATCTCGTAATGCGTAACAGGCCGATCGCCGTCCGCCTGCTTCTGGCGCTCGTCGTCGAATCCGGCTGGGAACTGCTCGAAAACTCGCCGATCATCATCGACCGCTACCGCGCGGCGACGATCTCCCTCGACTATTACGGCGATAGTATCCTGAACTCGGCCATGGACACAGTCTTCATGGTCGCCGGCTTCTTCTTCGCTGCCCGCGCTCCGATCGCGCTCACAGTCGCCATCGCGATCTTCTTCGAGATTTTCACGGGTTACATGATCCGTGACAACCTGACGCTTAACGTGCTGATGCTGATCTGGCCGGTCGAGGCGGTCAAGGCCTGGCAGAGTGCGGTTTAGGAAACCGGTTTCCCGAGCGCCTTTTCCATTGCCGGATAGAGGCCTTCCTTGAGGCTGACATCGTCGAAGGGGCCGACGCGTTTATAGAGGATCGTGCCGTCGGCGGCGACCAGGTAACTCTCCGGAATGCCATAGACGCCCCAGTCGATCGCCGCCTTGCCGTTCGGATCGACGCCGATTGCGGCATAGGGGTTTCCGAGCTCTCCAAGGAAACGCAGCGCGCTGTCGTTCTTGTCCTTGTAGTTGATCGCGACGATGTTGAGCCGGTTGTCCTTTGCCAGTTCCGTCAGGATTGGATGCTCTTCCCGGCAAGGAAGGCACCAGGAGGCAAAGACATTGACCAGCGTCAGCTTGCCCTTGATTGCGCTATCCGTCAGCGGCGGCAGATTGGACCCTTCGAGGGGTGCCAGGTTTAATTCTGGAGCTTTGGTGCCGATCAGCGCTGAAGGGATCTCGGAAATGTTCTTGCCGTGGAAATCCTGATCGTACAGCATCTTTGCTGCCGTCGCGGCAATGCCGCCGAAAACGACAAGCGGGATCAATGCCAGCGCATAACGGGCAAAGCCGCGTGGTTTTGGCCGATCTGCTTGCGGCGTGCTCATTCGCTATCCTTCGGACGCGCCGAACGGCGGCGGATACCGGAAGCTTGCAGGGCCGCCAGTTCCTTCTGCCGCGCGCGCCCGTCCACCCAGATCCACAGCGTCACGGCGATGGTGACGAAAGCGGCGAACCCGTAGGAACTGTAAACGTAAAAGGCGTGCGCCATCGCTCAATCCTCACGGCTTGCCATGCGCGCGGCAAGTCGGCGCTGGGCGGCAACGCGGCGCCGCCAGATTTCATTGCGCATCGCCATGATGTGCAGCGTGAAGAAGAGCAGCGTGAAGCCGATTGCCATCACGAAAAGCGGGCGCAGGAACTCCGGGTCGATCGCCGGGCCGGCGAGGCGCACGACGCTCGCAGGCTGGTGCAGCGTATTCCACCAGTCGACCGAGAACTTGATGATCGGAATATTGACGAATCCGACGAGGATCAGAACCGCGGTGACACGCGCGGCCCTTGACGGATCATCGATGGCGCGGTTCAGCGCAACCAGGCCGAGATACATCAGGAAGAGGATGAAGACGGACGTCAGCCGCGCGTCCCATACCCACCAGGTGCCCCACATGGGCTTGCCCCAGAGAGAACCGGTGACCAATGCAAGCAGCGTGAAGGCGGCGCCGAGCGGTGCGGCGGCCTTGGCGGAGACATCGGCCAGGGGATGGCGCCAGACGAGCGTGCCGATCGCCGAAATGCTCATCACGGTGTAGCACATCATCGAAAGCCAGGCCGAAGGCACATGGAGATACATGATGCGGACGGTTTCGCCCTGCTGGTAGTCGCCTTTCGTCGAGAAGCTGAGGTACAATCCGATGATGAGACAGATCGCCGTTGCCGCCGCCATCCACGGGATGATGCGCTGCGCCAGCGCCAGAAACCGCGTCGGATTGGCGAGATCGCTGATTTTGCTGATGGCAAGGCTTGTTTCGCTCATGAACGGTTCTTTACCTTGAACGCGGTGCTCCCGCAATTGATCGTGATCAAAGAGCCAATCAATCCGATGTGTTTCTAAGCGCAAGTGCTGCGCCTGCCGGACCGATGACGGCAAAAAACATCGTCAATGCGATCAGAATGAGGAAGGGCGGCAGGAAAGGTGCCGGATCTTCCACTGCCGCATAGGTGGCGCTGACGCCGAAGATAAGCACCGGAATGGTCAATGGCAGGACAAGGATCGAGACCAGCAGCCCGCCGCGCGGAAGGGCGACGGCGACAGCCGCGCCGACGGCGCCGATGAAGGTGATGGCGGGCGAGCCGGCCAAGAGCGTCAGCATCGTCGCACCGATCGCGACCTCGTCCATGTTCATGAAGAGACCAAGGAACGGGGAGGCAATCACCAATGGCAGGCTCGTCGCCGTCCAATGCGCGAAGCACTTGACAAGAACCGTCAGCACGAGCGGCGTTTCCTGCATCAACATCAAGTCCAGCGAACCGTCGTCGCGTTCGGCTTGGAAAAGCCGGTCAAGTCCCAGCAAAGCCGCAAGCAGTGCACCAATCCAGACGATGGCGGGGCCGATCCTGGAAAGCAGGTTCAGGTCCGGCCCGACGCCGAACGGGATGACAGCGACGACGGTGAGGAAAAACAGCACGCCGATCAAAGCGCCGCCGCCGGCGCGGATGGAGAGTTTCAGATCGCGGAAGAAGAGGGCGGTCATTTGAGGTGTCCCTTTTCGCGGATGCCCAAGGACCCCTCCCCAACCCTTCCCCACAAGAGGAAGAGGCTAACGTGCGGCGCTGTTTGCTGCCTGCAAATATCCGTTGCGCAAGCTGTAACGGTGTCCTTGTGTGCCACAAGCTTCATCAACCCCAAACTCCTCGATCCACACCCGCAAACCCCGTCATCTTCAATGCCCGGGCACTCTGAAGCCCGAGCGGCTGATGGGTCGCGGCGACAACGATGCCGCCCTTTCTGCGGTGGGCGTCGATGAGACCGGCAAACAAGCGGTCGGCGCTGGCATCGAGTGCTGCAGTTGGTTCGTCGAGAATCCAGACCGGGCGGTAGGCAACGAGCAGCTTGGCGAAGGCAAAGCGGCGTTGCTGGCCGGCGGAGAGATAACCGAAGGGAAGATGCGTAATGTCGGAAAGGCCGACGGCCTCGGCAGCGTCTTCGATCGACAGTTCCGAGGCGCCGAGGACGTCGCCGAGAAAGTTTTGCCAGAAGGCGAGATTTTCGGAAACGGTTAGCTCGCTTTTCATCGCATTGCGGTGGCCGAGATAGTGGCTGACCTCGCGCGGATTCCGCTCCGTTTCACCACGCGAATCAGTGAATTCAACTGTGCCCCTTTCAGGCCTTAAAAGACCCGCCAGGACGCGCAGCAAAGTCGACTTTCCCGATCCGTTTTTCCCAGTCAAAACCAGCGCTTCGCCTGCGTCGAGGCGAAAGGATACGTCTGCGAAAATCAGGTCTTCGCCCCGCCTGGCAGCGAGATTGGAGGCGTCGAGATGCATAGGTTTTCCGTTCAATAAGTTTTTAGTCACCGCGACGCAAAAAATGTCCCAAATGGGTCGAGCCCTCTCTGGCACCTTTCTTAGAAATTATCTATAAGACCCGCAACCACGCCAGCGGCCGGCGTGAATTTCATCCTTGCGCCGAACTTGGAGAAACCTCTCCACGTGCGGACAGCGGAAATGGCCGTACCCGCATCCTGATGTGCATTAGTGCATAGGCGTCCGCACGACTGTGTTGGCTATCAGAAACGGGGTCTCTCGTGTCTAAATCTCTTGACAGCTTCAATTGTCGCTCCACGCTTTCCGTGAACGGAAAGGACTACGTCTACTACAGCCTACCGAAGGCTGAAGCGAATGGTCTTAAGGGCGTGTCGAAGCTTCCCTATTCGATGAAGGTTCTGCTCGAGAACCTGCTGCGCTTCGAAGACGGCCAGTCGGTCACCAAGGAGCACATCCTCGCGGTCGCCGAATGGCTGAACAACAAGGGCTCCGTCGAAAACGAAATCGCCTATCGCCCGGCGCGCGTGCTGATGCAGGACTTTACTGGCGTTCCGGCGGTGGTCGACCTTGCTGCGATGCGCGACGCAATGGTCTCGCTCGGCGGCGATCCTGAAAAGATCAACCCGCTCGTGCCCGTCGACCTCGTCATCGACCATTCCGTCATCGTCGATGAATTCGGCACGCCGCAGGCCTTCGCCAAGAACGTCGAACTTGAATACCAGCGCAACGGCGAGCGCTACCGCTTCCTGAAGTGGGGCCAGCAGGCATTCAAGAATTTCCGCGTCGTTCCTCCCGGCACCGGCATCTGTCACCAGGTCAATCTCGAATATCTCGGCCAGACCGTGTGGACGAAGGATGAGGACGGTGAGACGATCGCCTATCCGGACACCTGCGTCGGTACCGACTCGCACACGACGATGATCAACGGCCTCGGCGTTCTGGGCTGGGGCGTCGGCGGTATCGAAGCAGAAGCCGCCATGCTCGGCCAGCCGGTCTCGATGCTCCTGCCGGAAGTCATCGGCTTCAAGCTCACCGGCAAGCTCAAGGAAGGCGTCACGGCGACGGACCTCGTTCTGACCGTCGTACAGATGCTGCGCAAGAAGGGCGTCGTTTCGAAGTTCGTCGAGTTCTTCGGCCCCGGCATGGACAACATGCCGCTCGCCGATCGCGCGACGATCGGCAACATGGGTCCGGAATACGGCGCGACCTGTGGCTTCTTCCCGGTCGACGGCGAAACCGTCAACTACCTCACCATGTCCGGCCGTACCCATGACCGGATCGCGCTCGTCGAAGCCTATTCGAAGGCGCAAGGCATGTGGCGCGAAGGCGATGGTTCCGACCTCGTCTTCACCGACACGCTGGAACTCGACCTCGGCGACGTCGTGCCGTCGATGGCAGGTCCGAAGCGTCCTGAGGGCCGCATCGCGCTCGAAGACATCGCGTCCGGTTTCGCCACGTCGATGGACGCTGACTACAAGAAGCCCGGCCAGCTTTCGAACCGTTATGCGGTCGAAGGTACGGACTTCGATCTCGGCCATGGCGACGTTGCCATTGCCGCCATCACATCCTGCACCAATACCTCCAACCCGTCGGTTCTGATTGCTGCCGGCCTGCTCGCCCGCAACGCCGTTGCCAAGGGGCTGAAGACCAAGCCCTGGGTCAAGACTTCGTTAGCGCCTGGATCGCAGGTCGTCGGCGAATATCTTGCCAAGTCCGGCCTGCAGGCCGACCTGGACAAGCTTGGCTTCAACCTCGTCGGCTTCGGCTGCACGACCTGCATCGGCAATTCCGGCCCGCTGCCGGGGCCGGTCTCGAAGACGATCAACGACAAGGGCCTCATCGTTTCGGGCGTACTTTCGGGCAACCGCAACTTCGAAGGCCGTATCTCGCCGGATGTCCAGGCGAACTATCTGGCATCCCCGCCGCTCGTCGTTGCCTACGCGCTCGCCGGCACTGTCCAGAAGGACCTGACCAAGGAGCCGATCGGCGAAGACCAGAACGGCAAGCCGGTCTATCTCAAGGACATCTGGCCGACCTCGAAGGAAGTTCAGGAGTTCATCCTCAAGTACGTCACCCGCGAACTTTACGAAACGAAGTATGCGGATGTCTTCAAGGGTGATGAAAACTGGCAGTCCGTCCAGGTTCCTCCGGGGCAGACTTACGCCTGGGACGACGACTCGACCTACGTCCAGAACCCGCCTTACTTCGTCGGCATGGGTAAGAAGGGCAGCGGCACCTCGGACATCAAGGGCGCCCGCGTCCTAGGCCTGTTCGTCGACAAGATCACCCCCGACCACATTTCTCCGGCCGGTTCGATCAAGGCTGCGTCGCCGGCCGGTTCTTATCTGCTCGAGCACAATGTCGGGGTCGCGGACTTCAACCAGTACGGCACGCGCCGCGGTAACCATGAAGTGATGATGCGCGGCACCTTCGCCAACATCCGCATCCGCAACCACATGCTCGGCCCGAACGGCAAGGAAGGCGGCTACACGATCCACTATCCGTCGAAGGAAGAGGAATCGATCTACGACGCCGCCATGAAGTACAAGGCAGAGGGCGTTCCGCTCGTTATCTTCGCCGGTGTCGAATACGGCAACGGTTCGTCGCGCGACTGGGCGGCGAAAGGTACCAACCTGCTCGGCGTCAAGGCCGTTATCGCGCAGTCCTTCGAGCGTATCCACCGCTCGAACCTGGTCGGCATGGGTGTCATCCCCTTCGTCTTCGAAGACGGCACGACCTGGCAGAGCCTTGGCCTGAAAGGTGACGAGACCGTTACCATCGAGGACCTGGAAAACATCAAGCCGCGCGAGAAGAAGATCGCCAAGATCACCTACAGCGACGGCACGGTGAAGGAGGTTCCCCTCTTGTCGCGCGTCGATACGCTCGACGAAGTGATCTACCTCAACAACGGGGGCATCCTGCAGACGGTTCTGCGCGATCTCGCTGCCTGATTGTTAAGAAAGATGCCAGATAATGGCCGCCGAAGAGCAATCTCCGGCGGTTTTTCTTTGCGGGTTTCAATCTCACGCCGATGTGTTCTAGCAGCGATGCCGACGGGCGGCGTCTCACCCCTTCGTGACTTCCCGTTTGCAGCCGGAAGGATTATCTCTACGGGCGTAAGTCAGGGCCTGCGGTTTTCGGTCTGCTGCGCGTCTCTGGAAAAAGAGGTTGGAATGTCGCCGCGCTTTTTGATTTCGCTGGTCGCCGGTATGGTGCTTACAGCGCCGCTTCATGCCGAAGATGGCAAACTGAAAGGCGTCGTGGAACTCTCCACCTCGCAGGGATGCCCGTCCGGTCCTCCCGCCGATGCAGCCTTCCGGAAGCTGGTTGGCCAGGGCGATGTCATCGCACTCGCCTATCATGTGGACTACTGGAATTATCTTGGGTGGACGGACACGCTCAGTTCGAAGGAAAACACTGAGCGCCAATATGGCTATGCGCGGATGATGGGCCGTAGCAACGTCTACACACCGCAGGTCGTGGTGAACGGCCGCGATCACCTGACTGGCTCGGACCTTTCCGCCATCTATGGCAAGATCGATACATTTTCGACGGAAGGCAAAGGCTTGACCGTGCCCGTGGACGCGAAGCTGCGCGGCGACGAGCTCGAGATCAAGATCGGTGCCGGCGAAGGCAAGGCCAATGTCGTGCTCGTCTATTTCGACAAGGAAAAGACGATCGACGTCGAAAAGGGCGAAAACAGCGGCAAGAAGATTTCCTATCTCAACAGCGTCAGCGATATCGAAACAGTCGGCATGTGGGATGGCAAGGCGGCAAGCCTGACGCTGCCCGCAAGCGTTCTGCAGAAGCCAGGACTGGAGGGTTGCGCCATCCTGCTGCAGGCGACCACAACGGACGGCGATCCGGCTGCGATCGTCGGCGCAACAATCGTCATGGCAGGCAAGAATATCTGATCGATTTACCGCTTCGAGGCGTATGGAACGAGGCGGCCCGGCTGATCGTATTCGGGGCTGGGGTTAAGGTCGATACGCTCAGCCGGGCCCTTTGGCGCGCTGGCGCCAAATCGGTGAGCGAACTTCCTCCGGAAATGAGGCGCTGTTTTGACTGAAATGCGGCGCTTGGGAGATTGCATAGCATATGTTTAATGTGATGGTAGCTGCACTTGCAATTTGATGTGGCTCGGGCAAACTGTCGTTCTCCTGTCATAAGTGGAGGCTTGGGAGACTGATGACAGATCAGCCGGATTTGCGGCATGGCGACGCCCGTTCCGCCAGTAGTAGTTCCTCGGTCGTCGTCGATTTAAAAGAGTACAAGCAAAGCAAGGACCCGCCGCCGGTGACCTTTCATCGTCGCGAGTTGGATGCGATTTTATGGATCTACGGAAGGATGGTTGGCGAAGGCGAGTGGAAAGATTACGCAATCGGCCACCTGAAGGAGAAGGCGGTCTTCGCCGTGTTCAAACGTTCGGGCGAGACGCCGCTTTTCCGCATCGAGAAAGACCCAAGGCTCGCCGCCAAGCAGGGCGCCTATTGCGTGATCAATGCAAACGGCATGATCCTCAAGCGCGGCCATGACCTGCAGCAGGTGCTAAAGGTCTTCAACAAGGTTCTCAAACTCGTCGAGACGTGACGGCGTCAACCCTCAAACAGCGTGCCGGGATAGACCGACGGATTTGGATCGCTGTCTTTGCCATCGCCGAGCGGCCGCTGCATGATCATCGTGTCGAGCCAGCGGCCGTGTTTGTAGCCGGTACCCTTCAGGAGGCCGGTCTCTTCGAAACCCAATGCGCGATGAAGCGCGATCGAAGCCGGATGGGCACCGCCGATGATGGCTACCATCTGGCGGAAGCCGAGTTCCGTGCAGCGTGAAATCAGCGCTGTTAGCAGTGCCCGGCCAATGCCAAGGCCGCGCGCTGTAGGCGCGAGATAGATTGAATCCTCGACAGTCCAGCGATAGGCAGGCCGAGTGCGGAAGGCGGAAGCATAAGCATAGCCGATCAGGGCTCCATTCTCATCAACCGCCGCGATATAGGGATATCCAAGACTGGTATTTGCGGAGAAACGAGAGGCCATTTCGGATTGCGAAGGCGGGATGATCTCGTAGCTCGCGACGCCGTTGAGGACTGATTCGCGATAGATTTCCGAGATTGCGGGGAGGTCGGAAGGAGTGGCGTCACGAAGAAAGAAAGGCATTGGATCGGCCGGTCATTGATGAGTGCCCTTAAAAAACACTCCATCGCGCAACGTGCAATAAAAAAGGCGGCCGGAGCCGCCTTTTTGCTGATTCTGTCCATTTACCTGCGGTTGCCGAGGAACTGCAACAGGAACATGAAGAGGTTGATGAAGTCGAGATAGAGCGTCAGCGCGCCTATGATCGCCTTCCGGCCGGCGACGGCAACGTCATCTGCTTCGAAGTACATTTCCTTGATTCGCTGCGTATCGTAGGCAGTAAGGCCTGCGAAGATCAGGACGCCGATCACTGAGATCGCGAACTGCATCGCGGAGGAGGCCAGGAAAATGTTGACGAGCGAAGCGATGATCAGGCCGAAGAGGCCCATGATCAGGAACGAGCCCATCGCCGACAGGTCACGCTTTGTCGAGTAGCCGTAGAGCGACAGTGCGCCGAAGGAGGCTGCCGTGATGAAGAACGTCTGAACGACGCTCTCGCCCGTGTAGATAAGCAGCAGCGACGAGAGAGACAATCCGACCAGCGCGGCATAGACCCAGAAGGTCGTCTGCGCTGCGGAAACGCTCATGCGGCCGATCCGGAAGCTTAAGAAAAACACCAGAGCCAGCGGAGCGAAGATCACGACCCACTTCAGCGGGCTCACATAGATCGCCTGGCCGAAGGCGGTCAATTGACCATCGGCAAAAGCGAGCTGGAATGACAGAAATGCCGCTACACCCGTGATCGCCAGACCCAGCGCCATCAGGTTGTAGACCTTGAGCATATAGGAGCGCAGGCCCTGATCGATCATCTCGCCAGTTTGTGCGCGGCTTTGGTAGTTACGAAGGTCAGCCATAGTTTCCTCTTAAAAGCTCCGATGGGTATACGGTGTCGGGCTATACGACCCGGGCGCCGCTGCGGAGCTCCAGCATGCCTACCGGTAATATGAGCCTTTCACCTTTTGCAAACAAGGCCCTTGCAACCCGCGATCGGGTTAAATCGCCGTAAGGTGAAGGGATTTTATCAGCCGCAGATTCATAGTTCGCGCAAAACGGGTGCTGCCTTCTGGCCAAGAATGCGCCAGGTGCCGATGAGTCCGATGCCGACTGTCAGGACCAGCGCGGTGACCAGCGTGAGGCCGGCGACATCGGGCAGGAAGGTCGAAGGCATCCGCATGATGCGGCTGACGATGAACCAGGCAGCAGCGCCGCCGGCGATCAACGCAAAGACCGCTGTTGCAACCCCCAGGATCAGATATTCGTAGCTGAAGGCGCGGATGAGCATTGCCCGCGTCGCCCCAAGCGTCTTCAGGACGACGGCGTCGTGTGTTCGGGCCCGGTTGCCGGCGGCAAGCGCGCCGGCAAGCACGAGAACGGAGGAGATGAGCGCAACGGAGGCCGCGGCGCGGATCGCGGTTGCGAGCTGCGCGACCAGCGTATTGACAATATCGATAGCGTCCTTGACGCGCACGCTGGTGATCGTCGGATACGTATTGGTCACGGATTTCAGGATAGCCGCTTCTACGGCCGGGCTCGCCGAGGGATCGGTCAGCGTTGCCAGCCAAGCATGCGGAGCGCCGCGGAAGGTATTCGGCGAGAAGACCATGACGAAATTGATCGATAGCGATTCCCACTCGACTTTCCGCAGGTTCGCGATCCTGGCCGTCAGGTTGCGGCCGAGCACATTCACAGTGACGGTATCGCCGATTTTGAGGCCAAGTTCCCTGGCTTCTTCCGAGGAGAAGGAGACCAGCGGTTCGCCGCTGTAGTCCTGTGGCCACCAGCTTCCCTCTGTCAGCGAGGCGTTTTCCGGTACCGTCTGGGAATAGGTGATGCCGCGGTCGCCGCGCAGCACCCATTGGCCGCCGGGCGGCACCTGGATCTTGGTCACGTCCTTGCCGTTCAGCGCCAGGATGCGGCCCCGCAGCATCGGCACTTCCACGAGCTTGCCTTCCGGCGCCTGCCGGCTGATCAGATTTCGGAAGTTTTCGACCTCGGCGCTCTGAATGTCGACGAAGAAGAAATTCGGCGCGCCGTTTGCCATGCGGCCGGTCAATTGTCGGCGCAGGTTGCCGTCGATGAGCGTCAAGGTGACCAATAGCGCGAGGCCGAGGCCGAGCGAGAGGACGACGGACGGCGTCAGTGCGCCAGGGCGATGGATGTTGCCGATTGCAAGCCGGAGCGCTGGTGAATTGACACGCGGGCTGCGCCTGGCGAGCCAGGCGATCAGTGCTGCAACGGCGCGCAAGATGACGAAGGCAAAGACAATCGCGCCGACGAAGATGACGGCGATGTATCGGTCATAGGCGGTAACGATCGCAAGACCGGCAAGCGCAGCCATGAAGAGAGCGGCCAGCAAGATGTAAGGCAACGAGGGCAGGCGGCGTGCCTCGAAACCCTGTTCTCGGAAGAGCGCAGTTGCAGGCACTTCCCGGGCATGGCCGAGCGGCATGATAGCGAAGGCGAGCGTCGTCAGGATGCCGAAGAGTGCGGCTAGTAGCAGCGCGTCCGGGTAGAGCGTCGGTTCGGTGGAGACCGGCAGGAATTGTGCCAGGAATTGCGCGGCAAGCATCGGCGACAAGGCGCCGATGACGAGGCCGACCATGATGCCGGCGAATGCGATGATCGCAATCTGGAAGAGATAAACGAGGACGACGACGCCAGCAGGTGCCCCCAGGCATTTGAACGTCGCGATCGTCGTGCGCTTCGCATCCAGAAAGGCCCGCACGGCGTTGGCGACGCCGACACCGCCGACGATGAGTGCGGTAAGGCCGACGAGCGTCAGGAATTGCGAGAAGCGGGTAATATTTTCGGTGAGAGACGGGGCCGCGCGGTCGCTGGTTCGGATCGACCAGCCCGCCGATGGGAACTCCCTGGTGGCGCGGTCGCGCACGCTTCCGCGCTCGGAGCGGGCATCGAGCCTGATCTTGTAGACATGCTCGACGAGGCTGCCGGTCTGGATCAGTCCGGAAGCAACGAGCGCCTGGCGGCTGACCACCAGCCGTGGCGCAAATCCGAAACCTTCTGAAAGCGCGTCCGGCTCGGTCTTCACCGTGCCGGTGATGCTGAGGGTGGCATTGCCGAGCAGTATCTCGTCGCCGACTGCAAGACCGAGCCGCTCCAGCAGGAGAGGTGCTGCAACGGCGCCATAGGTTCCGTTCTGATCCGAAAGCAGAGCCGAAAGGGGGTAATCCGGTTCGGCCGTGAATTTGCCATAGAGCGGATAGGCATCATCCACCGACTTGACCTCAACGAGCGCTTGATCCGACCCATCTGGCTTTCGTGCCATGGAACGAAGACCGGTTGAGATGGAAACCTGGCCGAGGCCGCGCAGGAAATTCATCTCCGGCTGGGTTGCTTCACGGTTGTTCAGCTCGAAGCGGACGTCACCGGCGAGCAGTTCCTGGCCCTGGGAGGCGATCGAGTCGGTGATCGACTGCGAGATGGAATTGACGGCGGCGATCGCACCGGTGCCGAGTGCGATACAGGCAAGGAAGATGTAAAAGCCCCTGAAACCGCCGCGCAGTTCGCGAAGGGCAAGGCGGAAGGCAAGTGCGGTGCGCGGGGCGACGAGCTTCATGCGATGGCCGCTTCGGAATGGCGCGACGCGCTATCGCCTTCGATCTTGCCGGAACGGACTTTGATCTGCCGCGAGCAGCGATTGGCAAGCGAGACGTCATGCGTGACGAGCAGCAGTGTCATGCCGCGTTCGGCCTGCTTGGAAAAGAGCAGATCGGCGATCTGGCGGCCGGTATCGGTGTCGAGATTACCGGTCGGTTCGTCGGCGATGAGGAGGGCTGGCGAAGGCGCAAGAGCGCGCGCAATGGCGACGCGCTGCTGTTCGCCGCCCGAAAGCTGGCCCGGGTAGTGACGAAGCCGCTCGCCGAGCCCGACCGATTTCAACTCGCGACGGGCGATGTCGAAGGGGTTTTGCACGTTTGCGAGTTCAAGCGGGACTGCGACGTTTTCAAGTGCCGTCATATTGGCGATCAGATGGAACGACTGGAAGACGATGCCGATATTGCGGCCACGGAAATCGGCGACCTGATCTTCGCTGAGGGCGTGCAACGGCGTGTCGTTTATATTGATCTCGCCGCTATCGAGCCTCTCAAGGCCGGCGAGGACCATCAGCAGCGTGGACTTTCCCGAGCCGGACGGACCGACGATGCCGACCGACTCGCCGGCGGCGACCGAAAGGTCGATACCCTTCAAGACATGAACGGAGGCTGCCGCATTGCCCAGCGTCAAATCTGCCTGCTTGAGCTCGATGATGGTTTTTGCCAAAAGAAAATCGCCCTATATGAATTGCAAAGACCTTGCCAATCTAGGGAAAGCAGCATGAGATTTAAAGTTGCCGCGCTTCACATCGCTGTCATTGCCGCTTCGTTGATTTTCGGGACGAGTGCCAATGCTGCGACGATCAACCTTGTCGGCTTCGGCGACAGCCTGATGGCAGGCTACCAATTGCCGCCCGGCGACGGCTTTCCGGAGAAGCTGCAAGCGGCCTTGAAGGCCAAAGGCGTCGATGTTTCGATCGGCAATGCCGGCGTTTCCGGGGACACGACGACCGGTGGGCTGGCGCGAATCGATTGGTCGGTCCCCGATGGCACCAACGGCGTCATCTTGGAGCTTGGGGCCAACGACGCGTTGCGCGGTATTGCCCCGGAAGAGAGCGAAAAGAACTTGGACGCGATGATTGCCCGGCTAAAGGATCGCGGCATCGCCGTGCTGCTCGTGGGCATGATGGCGCCACCGAACATGGGTGGGGACTATGCTGCGCGTTTCAATCCAATCTACCAAAAACTCGCGGAAAAACATCGGGTTCCGCTTTATCCTTTTTTCCTTGACGGTGTCGTGATGGACACCAGTTTGAAGCTGGACGATGGAATGCATCCGAACGCCAAGGGCATTGATGTCATGGTTCAGAAGATGGAACCGGCTGTCACGGAATTCATCGGGACGATTTCTACTGTGAAGAAATAGGGGCTTGCGCGGGTGGCGAATGCGTGATTCCGTGTGAGCACGTGCAAAAGATTCGGGGAGTGCTCGTCATGCCGAGACTGTTTACCGCCCTCGAAATTCCGCGCAATGCGGCGATGAGCCTTTCATTGCTGCGCGGTGGTCTTCCCGGTGCAAGATGGATCGATGTGGAGAACTACCACATCACGCTGCGCTTCATCGGCGATGTCGATGGACGCACTGCTGACGAGATCGTTGAGCGCCTGGACCGGATCGATCGGCCCGAATTTCAGATCCGCCTTGACGGCATAGGCTCTTTCGGCTCGAAGAAGCCGCATTCCGTCTGGGCAGGCGTCTCGCCCTCGCCGGAAATGTATGCGCTACAGGCTGAACTCGAGCGCATCTGCCAGCGGATCGGCCTGCCGCCGGATCCCCGAAAATTTACCCCGCATGTGACGCTGGCGCGGATGAAGTCCTCGCGCGTCGATGACGTCGTCCACTACCTTTCCAGCCGAGGCAATTTCCAGACATCGTCCTTCACCGTTCCACGCTTCGTGCTGCTTTCTTCGCGCGAATCGGTCGGTGGCGGGCCCTATCTGACGGAAGAAGTGTTCCCGCTGAGCGAGGCTTGGTCGGCGCCGAACTTGTCCACCAATGCGATGCAGCCGGTCAAAAGCCTCGTATAGATCAATTCGAAGCCTTCCGGGCCACCAAAGTAGGGGTCCGGAATATCTTCGCCAGTCTGAAGCGCGGTATCACCGAAAAGCGTTATGTTGCCTGCGCCGGGCGCCATCGCGCGAAGCTCGGCAATATTGGCGCGGTCCATCGCGAGGACAAGATCGAACTCTTCCAAATCCTCAAGGCGCACACGGCGGGCACGTTGCCCTGTAATGTCGATGCCGTGGGCTCGTGCGATTGCGATCGAGCGTCTATCGGGCTGTTTGCCTTGATGCCAGCCGCCGGTACCTGCTGAATCGATCTTGAACCGATCGGCAAGACCGCTCTCCCTTGCAATATGAGCGAAAACGCCTTCGGCGAGCGGAGAGCGGCAGATATTGCCCATGCAAACAAAGAGAATGCTGACGCGTTTCATGAAAGAGACCTGACTGAAGAGATGGAGCACGATGACATGAAACAGGAGAAACTGGAACGGAGCGCGATCGACAGCCAGCTTGCCGGATTGGCGGGTTGGTCTTTGGATGATGGTTGGACATCGATCTCGAAAACCTTCAAATTCGCAAGCTTCGTCGAAGCCTTCGGCTTCATGACGAAGGCGGCGCTTGTGGCAGAAAAGCTCAACCACCATCCGGAATGGTTCAATGTCTATTCCAGGGTCGAGGTGAAGCTGAACACGCATGATGCAGGTGGATTGACCGAACTCGACTTCAAGCTTGCCAAGGCAATGGACAAGGCCGCCGGGCAGATTGATTGACTCTGTTAACGCCATCACCCTATCTTCGCATGCACCAAAGGGCAAACGGGAATGGACGAGGTCACATTCGGTGAAATCCTGCTGCCCGGGGACGAAGATACCCCGCGCCGGCGGGCGGAGGCAGTGCGCAGCAAGTTCTTGCCGGCCTTCCA
>NZ_JABEPH010000099.1:0-17099 GCF_013004495.1 Rhizobium sp. SEMIA 4085 | reverse complement strand
AGCTTCGGCATCGCGGACCGCCTTTTCGATGAAACGGAAAGCCGCATCACCGGCGACCGGCGACAACTGGCCCCATGGCAGCGGTGCACCTTCGATCGGCAGATCAACGACATAGGGCGCAAGATCGATATCGACGTTCAGCGCCTTGCGGGCCGCTTCCAGCGTCGGCAGGTTGCCGTAGATGCGGGTGGCGGCACGGTCCGCGTCGCCCATTTCGGCCAGCGCCCGCACCGTGATTTCTGGTCCGACGCCGCACGGGTCGCCCATGGTGATGCCGATGATATTGCTCATGATTATTCTCCGGCTACTGCACTGGCCCAGCCTGGCGCCAGACGAACGTATTTGATGGCGCGCCTGTAGTATGTATAGGCGATGTGAAGACTGCCGTCGGTTCCCTCGAGCAGCCACGGATAGGACATTTCCTTGTTGTGACCGTCGATCGAATTGTTCGACAGGCAGGTGCCCAGACCTTCCTCGATGATGATTCGTTGCGAAAAACTCTTTGCCCCGTCATCGGAAATGCAGACGCTGACCGGTGCGCGCGGCACGCCCCAGATCGGCACGCAGCCGCCATCCGGGTTAGCATCCGGCCGGTCGTCGTGCTCGCCCAGCTCGTCGTAAAGCGAGGCGCGGCGATCTGTGGACATGTCCGCATTGATCGGGTTGCAGATCATTGCGATGCGGCCATCTTTCAGGCGGATCGCGGCGATCGACGAATTGTTGTTGGGCACGTCGGTCGCCTGCGGCACAGACCACGTACGCCCGCCATCGGCGCTCTCGGTACGATAGACAAAATCCGCCTGCCTGCGACGGAACACGGCGGCAAATTTTCCGTCGCCAATGGACACCGGACTCATGTGTACGCAGCCGATCGAGTGCTCAAGATCTTCCAGACGCCAGGTCTTGCCGCCATCTTCGGAAACGCCGACGGCGGCGTGGTCATGGCTGCCGTTCCACTTCTGGTCCGGCCGCTGGATGCAGCGAAAGATCGGCAGAAGCCAAGCGCCATCGTCGCGAATCGTCAGCGGTGCGCGAACGAAACAGCCCCGCGGAAGGTCGAGGTAACGCCCTTCGCCCGCTGTCAGCTTTGTCTGATCGGAGGCATCGCGCGTTACCTCAGCCATTCGGATGCGGCATTCGTCCTGATTGCCGGAAGGTTGCGAGGTATGGAACAGAAACAGGCCGCCACCGGGGGCCGCAAACAGAACCGGGTTTTGCTCGGAATGGTCAGGATCGAAACTCAGCCGCTGCGGTTCACCCCATCTATCTGACCCCGCCGCCAGAACCGAAGCAAAGATCGAGATATCCGACTTTCCTTCCAATGTGCCGCCGAACCAAGCACAGATCAGGGAGCCATCCACCGCGAGGTGCAGGAAGGATGCGTGGTTCTGGATCATCGGTGAGGTCAGCATGGCCTCGTGTCGTCCGTTTCCGGCGGCTTTCACTGTGCCGGTCATGACGGTGGCAATCTGTTCAGGCGTCATCGGGGTCTCCTCTTAACACCATGAAAATCACCAAAATAGAAAAGTTGTCAAGTTTGAAAAACTCACACATTTGCCGTTGACGATCCGAATTATCGACACATGTATTTGAAATTAATTAGTTTTCTGTGGGCCAATTTTGTACAAAATGATAGTTCCGAATATTTAATTTGACAAACTTGCCCAGAAATCCGATGGTCTGCGCCAGCTCGCTCATGGCGACGAAAAGGACGGAGGCATCCCGACCGACGCACAGGGGCCTCAAGGAGGAATGACTTTAGGCCGCACAGCTAAAAGGCCATTGACGAGATGAACAGCAAGCGGTGCGATCTGCACCCAAAGGGAGGAGAATGACATGAAAACCTCGCACCTATTTGGAGCCATTCTGGGCTCTGTCCTCGCACTCGGTACCGGCATCGCTCCGGCACAGGCCGCGTCGAGCGAAATCAAGATCGTTTTGCCGGAAGAAGCCGACTTGCTCGAGCCCTGCATGGCGACGCGCTCCAATATCGGCCGCGTCATCATGGAGAATGTCAGTGAAACGCTGACCGAGCTCGATGTGCGCGGTAAACAGGGCGTCATGCCCCGCCTCGCTGAAAAATGGGAACAGACCGGCGATGGCGCCTGGCGTTTCCAGTTGCGTCAGGGCGTAAAATTCTCCGACGGTAAGGCCTTTGGCGCCAAAGATGTCAAATACAGCTTCGATCGCATTTTCAGCGACAAGAACGTCTGCGAATCCCGCCGTTATTTCGGCGGCATGAAGTTCGACGTGAAGGTCGTCGACGACAACACCATCGATTTCAAGGTCGAGCCGATTCAGCCGATCCTGCCGCTGTTGCTGTCGCTCGTCACCATCGTTCCGGAAGGCACGCCGCTGGAGTTCGTCCGCGAGCCGGTCGGCACCGGCCCCTACAAGCTGTCCAACTGGACGCCTGGCCAGCAGATCGTTCTCGACGCGCGCGACGACTATTGGGGCAAGAAGCCCGCCGTCACCAAGGCCACCTATCTCTTCCGTGCCGATCCGGCCGTCCGCGCCGCCATGGTTCAGGCTGGTGAAGCCGATCTCGCTCCGTCGATCTCGCAGGTCGAAGCCACCAACGACAAGACCGACTTCTCCTATCTCGACAGCGAAACGGTGTATCTGCGCATCGATGGCAACATCGCGCCGCTCAATGATATCCGTGTCCGCAAGGCGCTGAACCTCGCCATCGACCGTCAGGCCTTCATCGGCACGCTCGTGCCACAGGACGCGGTCCTGGCAACGGCTCTGGTGCCGCCGACGACGCTCGGCTGGAACCCGGACGTAAAGGTTTTCCCCTACGAACCGGATCAGGCCAAGAAACTGCTTGAAGAAGCAAAGGCTGACGGCGTTGCGGTCGATACCCCGATCACTGTTGTCGCCCGCACGGCAAACTTCCCGAACGTGACGGAAATTATGGAAGCCATCCAGACACAGTTGCAGGACGTCGGCTTCAAGATCGACCTGCGCTTCGTCGAGGTGGCCGAGCATGAGGTCTATTACTCGAAGCCGTTCAAGGAAGGTCGTGGTCCGCAGATCGTTGCCGCCATGCACGACAATTCCAAGGGTGACCCGTCCTTCACCATGTTCTTCAAGTACCACTCGAAGGGCACCCAGTCGGGTTACTCCGATCCGAAGGTCGATGATCTCATCGCCCGCGCTTCGGCCGCCACCGGTGATGAACGTGCAAAGCTATGGTCGGAATTGATCGCCTATGTCCACGACGATCTCGTCGCCGATGTGCTGCTCTTCCACATGGTCGGTTATTCCCGCGTGTCCGAACGTCTGGACTTCAAGCCCAGTATCGCCACGAACTCGATGCTGCAGCTCTCCGAGATTGGCATCAAGAACTAACCCCGGACCATAATCTGAAGGGCGACCCAACCGCCCCAATCGAAGCAAAATGGGCGGCGGTCCTGCCGGCGTCCATTCCAGCAAGATCGAGGTCACCATGCTCACTTTCATTCGCAAGCGCGCCTTCGCCAGCCTCATCTCGCTCGTCGGCCTGCTGGTCATGGTCTTCTTCCTGTCGCGCCTGACAGGCGACCCGGCTTCCCTGTTCCTCCCCGTCGAAGCATCCGCCGAAATGAAGGCCGAGTTCCGTGCACTGCACGGCCTCGACCAGCCGCTTCTCGTGCAGTTCGGCCAGTATGTCGGCAATGTGGTGACCGGCGACCTCGGCGAAAGCCTGCGCAAAGCCCGCCCGGCACTTGATGTCGTTCTCGAAGCCTTCATCTGGACGCTGTGGCTCGCCATCATCACCATGACGCTGGTCACCGTCGCGGCTATCGTCGTCGGCTCGCTTGCCGCCTTCCGCACCGGCGGTTTCTTCGACCGGTTTTCCTCGATAGTGTCGCTGATCGGCGCTTCCGTCCCTGATTTCTGGCTCGCCATCGTCGCGATCGTGGTCTTTGCCATCCAGCTGTCCTGGTTGCCGACATCTGGCACAGGTACGCTGTCGCATTGGATCCTGCCGATCTGCGTGCTGTTCGTACGTCCCTTCGGCATCATCGTTCAGGTGGTGCGCGGCTCAATGATTTCGGCGCTCTCTTCCGCTTACGTGAAGACGGCCCGCGCCAAGGGCGTCAAATCCGGGCCGATCATCTTTGTCCACGCACTGCGCAACGCCATGCTGCCGGTCATCACCGTCATCGGCGACCAGGCCGCCAGCCTCTTGAACGGCGCAGTCGTCATCGAGACCATCTTTGGTTTCCCCGGCGTCGGCAAATTGATGATCGACAGCATCTTGCAGCGTGACTTCAACGTCGTGCTGGCGGCGATCCTCGTCACAGCTTTCGCCATTTTCCTCATGAACCTCGTGATCGATCTCGCCTACGCTCTGCTCGATCCGCGCATCCGCTACTGAGGGTCTACATGACCATGGCCATCCCATCTCACACGACCGACAACACCGTCGCCGCCGAGCCAAGCGCCTTCGTACGCATGGCGCGCATGCTATGGGCGGACAAGTTCGCGCTCTGCGCCGCCATCTTCCTTATCTTCGTCATTGTCATGGCGATCATCGGCCCGACCATTCTCCATGATCTCGCCACCAAGCAGAACCTGCGCGGCCGTAACCTCGCCCCATTCGACTTCAGCCGCGAATGGTTCATGTGGCTCGGCGCCGATGCGCTGGGCCGCCCGCTCTGGCCACGCATCATCGTCGCCACTCAGAACACCATCATGGTCGCTGCCGGCGCCGTGCTGATCTCGTCTGTCGTCGGCACGCTGCTCGGCCTGATCGCCGGCTTCGCGTCGGAGCGAACCAGTCAGATCATCATGCGTCTTGCCGACGTCATCATGTCCTTCCCGTCGCTACTGGTCGCGGTGATCGTGCTCTATATTCTCGGCTCGTCCATCCTCAACCTGATGCTGGTCCTTTCGATCACCCGTATCCCGGTCTATCTGCGCACCACCCGAGCCGAGGTTCTGGAAATCAAGAGCCGCATGTTCGTGCAGGCCGCCCGTGTCATGGGCGCATCGTCCAAGCGCATTCTCTTCCGCCACATCCTGCCCGTTGTTTTCCCGACGCTGACGACGCTTGCCACGCTTGATTTCGCCTATGTCATGCTGGCGGAAAGCGCGCTTTCCTTCCTCGGCATCGGCATCCAGCCGCCGGAAATCACCTGGGGCTTGATGATCTCCCAGGGCCGCCAGTACCTCACCAATGCCTGGTGGCTATCGTTCTGGCCAGGTCTGGCGATCATTCTTACTACGCTCTCGCTCAACCTTCTGTCCAATTGGCTGCGTATTGCGCTCGACCCCGTCCAGCGCTGGCGTCTGGAAATGAAAGGACCGAAAAATGGCTGATCATCTTCTCGAAGTCCGCAACCTCTCCGTCGACTTCCACACCGTCACCGGCACCGTTCACGCCGTGCGCAACATCTCCTACTATCTCGACCGTGGCGAAACGCTTGCCATCCTCGGCGAGAGCGGTTCGGGCAAATCGGTATCGTCATCGGCGATCATGAACTTGATCGACATGCCGCCGGGCAAGATCACATCCGGCGAGATTCTTCTCGACGGCAAAGATCTGCTGAAAATGTCGGCCGAAGCCCGCCGCGAGGTGAACGGCCGCCGCATCGCCATGATCTTTCAGGACCCGCTCAGCCACCTCAACCCGGTCTATACGGTCGGCTGGCAGATGCGCGAGGCGCTGAAGACCCACGGCATCAGCACTAAGCAGGCACAGGCCGAAGCGCTGCGCCTTTTCAAGCGCGTTGCGCTGCCGGACCCCGAACGGGCGCTCGACAAATACCCGCACGAGTTTTCCGGCGGTCAGCGCCAACGCGTCATGATCGCTATGGCGCTGGCGCTGAAACCCGACCTGCTGATTGCAGACGAGCCGACCACCGCACTCGATGTAACCGTGCAGGCGGAAGTGCTAGCGCTTCTGAAGGAACTGCAGCGCGAAACAGGAATGGGCGTTCTCATCATCACCCACGATCTCGGCGTTGTCTCGGAAGTCGCAGATCGCGTCGTCGTCATGGAAAAGGGCCAGTTGGTCGAAAGCGGCACGGTGCGCGACGTCTACCGCAACCCGCAGCACGCCTATACGAAAAAGCTGATCGCCGCCGCCCCCGGGAAGGGCGAAATGCACGAGCCGGAAGCACAAGGCGAACCGATCCTCAGCGTCAAGGACGCCCGCAAGTCTTACGGCGACTTCGAGGCGCTTAAGGGCGTTTCCTTCGACCTCAAGCAGGGTGAAACCGTCGCCGTTGTCGGCGAAAGTGGCTCGGGAAAATCGACGCTTGCCCGCATCCTTTTGCGCCTGGAGGAGCCGGATGGCGGCACCGCTTATTGGAAGGGAAAAGACCTTTTCACCATGTCGCCGGGTGACTTATTCAAGCTGCGCCGCGACCTGCAGATGGTGTTTCAGGACCCCACCCAGTCGCTCAACCCGCGCATGACGGTCTATCAGCTGATTTCCGAGGCCTGGGTCATCCACCCGGAAATCATGCCCAAGGACAAATGGCGCGAACGCGTTGGCGAACTGCTCGGTCAGGTCGGCCTCTCTCCGGAGCACGTGGGGCGTTACCCGCACCAGTTCTCCGGCGGCCCGCGCCAGCGTATCGCCATCGCCCGCGCACTAGCGCTCGAACCGCAGTTGATCGTCTGCGACGAGGCCGTGTCAGCGCTCGACGTGTCGGTACAGGCGCAGGTGATCACGCTTCTCGACAAGCTGCGCAAGGAGATGGGCATCGCCTTCATCTTCATTGCTCACGACTTGCCGCTGGTGCGCGATTTCGCCGATTACGTGATGGTCATGCAGAAGGGCGAGGTCGTCGAGCTTGGCACCGTCGCGCAAGTCTTCGACAACCCGCAAAAGCCCTATACGCAGGCGCTTCTCGCTGCCAGCCTCGATCCCGACCCGGACGTGCAGGCCGCAAGCCGCAACGCCCGCCTCGCAAGCGTTTCCTGATATTGATACCGGGGTAGAATGATGACCAAGAAAGCTTTCGTCGCAATAGTGACATGCTTCAACGACGACGAGACCATCAATTACGAAGCCACCCGCGCCCAGGTGCGCCGGCAGGTCGCGGCCGGCAACAACATCATGTGCGCCGGGACCAATGGTGACTTTTCCGCACTCACCCACGGCGAAAAGGTCAAGCTGCTGGAGGAAGTGGTCGATGAAGTCGGCGGTAAGGTCGATGTCATCGTCAATGCCGGTATGCCCGCCACGTTCGAAACCCTGCAGCTGGCGAAAGAATTCGACCGCATCGGTGTCAGCGGCATCGCCGTCATCACCCCCTTCTTTATCGCCTGCGCGCAGGATGGCTTGATCCGCCACTTCTCGACGGTGGCAGACGCCGTCAACACACCGGTCTATCTTTACGACATCCCGGCCCGCACCCAGAATCACATCGAGCCGGAAACTGCCCGCAAGCTGGCCACCCACGGCAACATCGCCGGCATCAAGGATTCCGGCGGCGCGCAGGAAACCTTGGCTGCCTATCTTCAGGTCTCCAAGGAAGTCGAAGGTTTCGAAGTCTATTCCGGTCCCGACCACTTGGTCCTGTGGTCGCTGCAGAATGGTGCTGCCGGCTGCATTTCCGGTCTCGGGAACGCCATGCCGGACGTCTTGGCCGGCATCGTCGGTGGCTTCAACTCGGGCGATATCGCAGAAGCCGAACGTCAGCAGGAAATCTACACCGCCTTCCGCACAGACCTCTACGCCCACGGTTTCCCGCCGGCCATGGTCAAGCGTGCGCTCTACCTGCAGGATTCCTCTGTCGGCGCCAGCCGCCAGCCGGCCTTGCTTGCCGATGCCGAACAGGACAAGAAGATTGTCGAAATACTGAAGAAGTATGATCTACTATCGGGTCAACGTGGATAAAATCGTTGCTGCATCAATGCCGCTAAGCCGCCGAATGTAAGGAGACCCCTTCTTATTAACGCACTGATCCTCCAAAAACGGATCGCTTTTTTGATTGGAGTTTTGCGCGCTAGATTGCCGGCTGGGAACAGGAGCGGAAGCGATGAGAACATCGAATTTTTCGGACCCCCAGAAGGCTTTCATTCTCAAGCAGGGGGTGATCACGGCGTGCCGGTGGCGGAGATTTGCCCGCAAGGCAGGGATCCAGCCAGGGCTGCGATGGACAGGAAGCCCTGTGGCATCTGCAACCGTCTTTCGCCAAAGCAGACTCAAGCGGCACCGCCGGTACATTCTATTTTCAAGTGCGACATGCCAAAATCTCCAAGGTGAAACCATTGAAATCATTGGCATGTCGCACTTGGCGTAGATTCTCCAAGTGTCTGAAGATGCATTAAGTCTGGCGTGGTCAGAGCGCCGTGCCTTCGGGATCAGGCCGATCTC
Organism: Rhizobium sp. SEMIA 4085; assembly: GCF_013004495.1. NCBI lineage: Bacteria > Pseudomonadati > Pseudomonadota > Alphaproteobacteria > Hyphomicrobiales > Rhizobiaceae > Rhizobium > Rhizobium sp. SEMIA 4085. The sequence continues at coordinate 8,779 of NZ_JABEPH010000099.1, read as the reverse complement.
AATCCGCACGGTCATCGTTGTTCCGCGGACAAGAGTGGCGGGAGCGCTGAGATAGGCGTCCAGATTCTGTTCGGTCCAGACGATCTGCGACTGGACGAGCGCCTTAATAGCGCGCGCCCTCGACGGACCCGGCCTTTCGTCCGACGACGCCCGCGAGCGAGGGGCCGATCTTCTCCTGGCCGTTCACCGAATGACAGGCGCTGCAGCGGGCAAAGAGCTTTTCTCCCCGGCTCGCGTCGCCATCCGCGGCAGCGCCGGAAGGACAGAGTGCTAGGCCGGCGAGCATGAAGACTGCTGCAGTTTTCATTACCTTCATGGCGGGATTGAACCTTTCGTTTGGATTCCGGATCGAGCGACACGTACAGCCAGGCCCTCGGTCATTGCTGCTGTGTCCAAGCGCCGAAACTGCATAGCGCTCGGTCTCTGCGAGGCGTTAGCTCGTTCCTGTTGAATTCTTGCCTGATACTCTGGAAATCAAATTAATGTGATAATGCTGGTGTACTCCCTTCGTATAGAAGATAGTCGGGAAACCAGTTCGATGGAGAGCATTTTTGGCCCACGCGGAGAGTTTTCAGGATCAAACGGCTGGCATTCGTTCGCGGATTCTCGACGTGCTGGCGCAATTGCCGTGGGATGGCATCAATTTCAAGCACGAGATACCGGGCCTGTCGCTCTATCGCGTCGTCGAGCCTGCCGGACCCTTCTTCACATTGTATCAACCCAGTCTCTCGGTGATCATCAGCGGGAGCAAGCGCGTCCGTGTCGGGGACGAAACACTTGTCTATGATGCGTCACACTTCTTCCTCACGACCATCGGCCTGCCGATGACCGGCCAAATCTGTGAGGCGAGCAAGGTGGAGCCTTATGTGGCTGGCCAGTTGCGCCTGGATCTCGAGGCGCTTCGGCGTCTGATTGCCAACCACGATCTGCATCCGACGGATACATCCGACCGCGACCGCGGCGTCGTCGTGGGTACGGTTACGCCGGAACTTTACGACGCCTTCGGGCGATTGATTTCGCTGGCAAATTCGACTGACGATATTCCGTTCATGGCGAACCATATTCAGAACGAAATCTACTACCGACTCCTCACAGGTGAACATGGTGCGCGCCTGCGCCGCTTTGCGCTCGCCGGAACGAATAGCAACCGCGTGGCAAAAGCGGTTGCCTGGCTGAAGGAGAACTATGCCATGCCTCTTCGCGTCGAGGCGTTGGCGGACATGGCAAACATGGGCGTTTCGACGCTGCATCATCATTTCCGGGCCATGACCGCCATGAGCCCGCTGCAATTCCAGAAGCATCTGCGGCTTCACCATGCGCGGGAACTGATGCTGTCTGGCTCGCTGGATGCGGCGACCGCGGCGCTCAAGGTTGGCTATGAGAGCCCGACGCAGTTCAGCCGGGAGTATCGCCGCATGTTCGGTCATCCTCCTCTGCGCGACGTCAGGGCCATCCTCAATGCCGGCGATTCAGCCAGCCGCAGCTCCGTCGGCTAGCGCCATCACCGGCCTTTATGGCCGGTCTCGGTCCGTCCGAAAATTCAATCCTGCAAATGGCAGAAATAATCTATGCGACAGGATCGGGCAATAATCCGACAGGATCGACTCTATCAGGCTTCAATATCGTCTTATAAGCTTGCCCGGCAGATGACGATCGTCAGGGAAGCGCGGACCGGTATGGCCGGGGCCGGCGCTCCGTGATGGCGCGTCATAACGCGAGGAGAACATCATGGTGACTTTGACGATCAACGGCAACGAACATCAGGTCGAGGCCGAGGCGGATATGCCGCTTCTCTGGGCAATCCGCGATCTCGTCGGGCTGACAGGGACGAAATTCGGTTGCGGCATGGCGCAATGCGGCGCCTGCACCGTCCTGCTGGACGGCGCGGCAGTGCGTTCCTGTCAAACATTCGTCGGCGACATTGGCGACGCGAAAGTGACGACCATCGAGGGGCTTTCGGGCAAGGTGGCACAAACCGTGCAGACGGTCTGGGCCGATCTCGATGTGCCGCAATGCGGCTACTGTCAGTCCGGGCAGATCATATCGGCGACCGATCTGCTGACGAACAATCCAAAGCCCACCGACGACGATATCGACGCCGCGATGACGGGAAATCTCTGTCGTTGCGCCACCTATCACCGAATCCGTGCCGGGATTCATGAAGCTGCCAAGCGTTTGGAGGTCTGAGCGATGATCCCGAAACTGATGCAATCCCTGGTGCTGCCCGTGGCAAAGACGCAGGCATCCCGCCGGCAGTTCATGCTTGGCGCGCTCGCGGCCGGTGGCGGTGTTGCCGTCGGCTACCATATTCTGGCTTCGTCGCCTGCCGCCGCGAGCGAAACTGCGGCGGATGCAAACAAGGCGGCTGCCTTCACCCCTTATCTGACGATCGACGGCGACGGCAGGGTCATGGTTCTGTCGTCCCAGTTCGAAATGGGACAGGGTTCCTATAACGGTCTTGCAACGCTCGTTGCGGAAGAACTCGACGCCGATTGGTCGTCCATCGATGTCCAGGGCGTCGCCGGCAATGTGAAGGCCTATGGCAACGTCGCCTTTGGCGGCGCCATTCAGGGAACGGGCGGGTCCACCTCGATGGTCACCTCCTGGGAACGCTATCGAAAAGCAGGCGCGGCGGCGCGCGCCATGCTGGTGGCCGCTGCGGCATCCGAATGGGGTGTGCAGCCGGCGGAGATCACCGTCGAAAACGGCGTGCTGGCACATCCGTCCGGCAAGACCGCCGGCTTCGGTGCGTTTGCCGCCAAGGCCGCGGCCATGCCCGTGCCGGCTGATGTGAAACTCAAGCAGCCGGCCGACTGGAAGCTGATCGGCAATGCCAAGCTGAAGCGGTTCGACAGTGCCCGCAAGACCAACGGAACCGAGCAGTACACGATCGACGTCAAGCTTCCCGGCATGCTGACGGCGGTGATGATCCATCCGCCCATGTTCGGTGCCAAGGTCAAGTCCTTCGATGCCGCCGCGGCGCGTGCCGTCAAGAGGGTCGTCGATGTGGTCGAGACGCCGCGCGGTATCGCCGTCGTCGCTGAGCATATGTGGGCGGCGATCAAGGGCCGCGAAGCCGTCAAGGTCGTATGGGACGAGACGGCGGCGGAAAAACGCGGCACGCCCGAACTCATGGCAATGTACAGGGATCTCGCGGGCAAGGCTCCCAAAGCGGTCGCCCGCAAGGACGGCGACCCCGACGCGGGCTTTGCGGCGGCGGCCAAGGTCATCGAGGCGACCTTCGAGTTCCCCTATCTGGCGCATTCGGCGATGGAACCGCTCAATGCAGTCGCCCGCAGGAATGACGACGGCACGCTGGAAATCTGGGGCGGGCATCAGTTCCCCGACGTCTATCAGATGCTGGCCGGCCAGATCGTCGGCATCACGCCAGACAAGGTGCAACTGCATGTCATGAAGACGGGCGGCAGCTTCGGCCGACGCGCCGTGTTCGATGGCGATGTGGTCGTCGAGTCCGTCTATGTCGCCAAGGCTATCGGGTTCCGGGCGCCGGTGAAGGTGCAATGGACCCGCGAGGACGACATGCGCGCCGGCCGATATCGCCCATCCTATGTCCATACGCTCAAGGCCGGGATCGATGGTGACGGAAAGCTCGTGGCCTGGAGCAACCACATTGTCGGTCAGTCCATCATGGCAAAGACAATGTTCGAAGGCGCGATCCAGAACGGCGTCGACCCGACTTCGGTCGAAGGGGCGAACAACCTGCCGTATGCCATTCCCAACCAGGCGGTCGGACTGACGACAACCGACGTCGGTGTACCTGTCCTGTGGTGGCGTTCCGTGGGTTCGACGCATACGGCTTTTGCCGCCGAAACCTTCATCGACGAGGTCGCCGAAGCGGCAGGGCGTGATCCGATCGAATACCGCTTGTCGATGCTCGATCCGCAATCGCGCCACGCGGTCGTACTCAAGCTCGCAGCAGAAAAGGCCGAATGGACCAAACCGCTGCCGAAAGGCCGTTTCCGCGGCGTTTCGGTTGCGGAAAGCTTTGGGTCGGTGGTTGCGCAGATTGCGGAAGTTTCGACCGACGACAGTGGCGGCATCAAAGTCGAACGCGTTGTCGCCGCCGTAGATTGCGGCTTGGCCGTCAATCCGGCCCAGGTCCGCGCCCAGGTCGAAGGCGGTATCGGTTTTGGTCTCGGCGCCATTCTGGGCGAGGAAATCACCTTGACCTCAGGCAAGGTCGATCAGGGCAACTTCGATACGTACACGCCGCTCCGGATCGATGCGATGCCGGTGGTGGAGGTTCACATCCTTGCCTCTGCCAATCCGCCCTCGGGTATCGGTGAACCGGGCGTTCCGCCGATCGGCCCCGCGGTTGCCAACGCAATCTACAAGGCGCTGGGCAAGCGGATTCGCGCCATGCCCTTTGCCAAGACACTTAACGCATGATCGCACATCCCCGGCCCGGCTCGCTCGGCCGGGGATGTCGTTTCCAACCTCGATCTTCGGAGAAGAAGGGCCACAGAGCCGAGCCGGGTCCGCGGTTCTGATCTCATCCACGCGTTTTTCTACTCCACGGTAAGGTGTCGCCGGGTGCTATTTAAGAGTCGTTATCTTAGTGCCGTCGTTAATTAAGCGAAAGCACACTTGCTGCTGCAGGAGGTCAGAGCACGGCAACTGGGAGGCCTGGCTAGACTTTTTCCTTACCGGGGTGGCTGACACTGCCAATCAGGCGTTCGATGCAGCAACTCACATCGTGGACGTCTTCAAGGAGGATCGCGAGCGTATCACCACCGAGAGCGACCGGGCTGGTTCAGCGCTTCGCATCCACGACCTCTTTCAGCAGAATCCATTTCTAACAGCGAATCAACTTGTTCAGAGGGCTGGCCTTTCTGCACCGACGGTGAACGCAGCGCTCGCGGATCTCGAGCGCTCTGGCGTTGTTGAGGAGGTGACGGGCCGAAAACGCGGCCGGGTGTTCAGCTATCGGCGCTACCTCGCGATCCTTAGTGAGGGCACCGATCCATTGCCCTCGACTATCTTAAAGATCGCAACGGGAACCGCTCCGCGAGCTCTGTCAACCAAATCACAACTACGCGGCTTCCCACACTTGATTAAGGATTTTGGCTGCCAGGGCAGACTTGTCCTGCGGCAAAACCCCTGAAAATGGAATTTCGCACATATCAAAACACTGGACCCGAGTTCTTCGACACTTTCACGACTTGAAGTCATCAGGGCAATGTCATTCCCGCGCTCGCGCTGTGCTTAGAAGCGGTTCGATCGCATGAGCAAGGTAAGCGCTCATTTGACCGTCCGAGGCGTTCCTGTCCTATGTCACGCTGATCGCGCCCGGAGGAGGGTCGCCTGCCGGGGTTCGCGGAGATCTCCTCGTCCGCCTGGTTGTGACACCGACGTCTAGGAACGGCTCCTCAAGACCAAAGCGATCGTCGACATGACCCTTCGCGAGCATGCAGCTGCACGTGCCTGCTCGCAGTTGGCCGTCATGTCGTCGATGGCGGATGTAGTCTTGTATCGAGGGCGAAGGCCTCCTGGAACTTGAGCGCATACGCGCCTGCCGCAACGCTTGCCACGAAAATGAGATTCCAGCTGTGCGTCGATACCGCGCTCGGGATCGTGATAAAGCGATGCCGCCGAAGCAGATCGTCGCCGAAGGCTTGCTGACCAGCACTCGGGATACCCGGACGCAGCCAATTCGGATTGGGAACATTCGCAGGATCGACGACATGCACAGCGGCGATGTCGGTGATGACGGACGCCGTCAGCATATGGGGAACCATGTCGAGTGCGCGAAAACCCTTGTGAACGGCGACCTCGAGGATCGCCGTCGACGGGTCGATCGAACAGTAGACAGCTCGAACGCCTTTGCTGTTCCAGCGCCCCCCGACCCGGTAGGCGCCTTCGCCGCTATCCCATGTCGATGCAAAGCTTGCCTGATCAAGCCGCCAGGCAATCAACTCGGACCCGCCGAGCGCGATCGGCAGTGGCGTCATGCATAGACGCCGTATTCAAGCCGTTCGAGATAGTCCTCGACCAGTTCGACGCCGGCGGGCGTGCCGAGAAGATCGATCGGACGGCGTTGGTCGAGCCCAATCGCCGGACCCTCCAACCATTGTTCGGCCTCCGCCTGCGTTCCGAAGACATCCGTCGCCTTTGCCAGGATCTCGGCAAACTTCCAGGCCCGGCCGCTCTGCTCCTGGCTCAGCGGTTTGGAAGGCGCATCCTTGCGGCGCTGCCAGGTCCGCAGGCTCATGCCGACGGCCTTTTCCAGAGATTGGGTCTTGCCGATAAACACCAGCTGCCCAATCAGATGATCGACCGCAGACGTCGGCAGGCCATGCAGCAGGAGCTCATGCGCATCGAGCGCACTCGTGAGCCGGCGCGACAGGATACGGGCGCCACCAAGTAGCGCCGCAACCTTCTGCAGTTCCCCGGCTGTACCTTCAGGAAGGATATTTTCCGCCGCGACCACCATCGTGCATCTCCGTGTCATCTGTCGTTTTATATATGACAGTTGACGTTGCCTCCTTCAAGAGTGCAAGCCGTATGTCGTCTGCGCAGCGAATATGGTGAGGTGGTCGTGCCACGAAAACCTCTTTTCCCAACAACGCGGTGCTGGACGCGCATGGCTCTCAGCTGAAGGCCCGAGCCCGGACGACGAGCGAGGCCGAAGCACGCTTTGCTATCGCACTACCGTGGAAAGCTATCGACTGATCGAACCCTACGGACTTGATCCGCTTGAAAACATGCCTGATGGCGGCACGCTGCTGCATATGAAGGCGCGGACCCGCACATGATGGATCCAGCTCTCGACTGCCAAGCGTTCAGTTTCCGTCGGGTGCCGGATAATCGGGCTTGAAGTCAACCGACGAATGCCCGTTCGACAACATAAGTGGCCGGCGCATGGTTGGCGCCTTCGACGAGCCCGAAGGATTCGAGAACCGTCTTGCTGTCCTTCAGCATTTCCATCGAGCCGCAGATCATGGCGCGGTCCTGCGTCGGATCGAAGAGCGGCAGCCCGGTTTCGCGAAAGAAAACTCCGCTGCGGATGAGATCGGTGACACGGCCCATGCGGGGGAAGGCTTCGCGTGTCGTCGTCGTATGGAGGCGCAGTTTCTCGCTTGCTGCTTCTCCAATCAGCGGATCGTTTTTAAGTCCGTCTACCAGTTCGGTGATGTAGGTGAGTTCGGCGACTTCTCGGCAGGTCTGCACGAGGATTACTTCCTCGAACTTCTCATAGGTGTCTGGATCGCGGATAAGGCTCGCGAATGGCGCGACGCCTGTTCCGGTCGAGAAGAGGTAGAGCCGCTTGCCCGGCAGCAGGGCATCGAGCACCAGCGTACCAGTCGGTTTCCTGCGCATCAACACCGTGTCCCCGGGAATGATCTTCTGCAGGTTTTCGGTGAACTGCCCGCCCCGCACCTTGATCGAAAGGAATTCGATCTCCTCGTCCCAAGAGGGGCTGGCCATCGAATAGGCGCGGAATATCGGCTTTGGCGCATTTGGCAGGCCGATCATGACGAATTCGCCGGAGCGGAAGCGAAAGCTTGCGGGCCTGGTGATGCGGAAATGGAACAACCGATCGGTGTAGTGTTTCACCGCCGTCACCGTCTGAGCAAAGATGTCTGCCGGGGCTGGAGATTTCGGCCTGTCGGCGTCCTCATTCTCTCCTGCGCCGGTTTTGCCGGTCGATTGCGTGGTCATTCGGGTTTCCCGTTCCATCGACAATAATTTGTTTGTGTACGAATGAAATGGAAATCCGAAACGGCGCTTTTGTCAATAAAGGATTTGGGCTCGACAGAAATTTCCGGCAAAGTTAGCATTCGTATGCAAATTGGATCGCCGAACCGTGCCGCAGATAAATTTCGCCGGATCCGGCGTGCAACAATCAAGGAAGGGGACGAAAATGGCTGATGTAGCGGGCGGAAACGAAAAGGCTGGCAGGCTGGTCATCAAGAATATCGGCCTGATCCTTTCCGGCAAGATCGAGCAGCCGATCCTCGACGGGGACTGTATCGTTTGCGACGACGGAATTATCACCGCAGTAGGCTATGAGAAGGACATCGACACGGAAGGCGCCAAGACGATCGTCGACGCCAGGGCGACGACAGTCGCCCCCGGGCTGATCGACAGCCACGTCCACCCGGTGATCGGCGACTACACACCGCGCCAGCAGCAACTGAACTGGATCGACTCGACGCTCAACGGCGGTGTAACGACGATGATCTCGGCTGGCGAAGTGCACGCACCCGGCCGTCCGCGCGACATCGTCGGCCTCAAAGCGCATGCGATTGCCTCGCAGCGGTTCTACGAAAATTTCCGTCCCTCAGGGGTCAAGGTTCATGCCGGTGCGCCGGTCATCGAGACGGGCATGGTCGAACAGGATTTCAAGGATCTGGCGGAGGCCGGCGTCAAGCTGCTCGGCGAAGTCGGTCTCGGCAGCGTCAAGGACGCCGCCAATGCCAAGCAGATGGTGGCCTGGGCGCGCAAATACGGCATCCAGAGCACAATCCACACTGGCGGTCCTTCGATTCCCGGCTCGGGCCTGATCGACAAGGATGTGGTGCTGGAGGCGGATACCGATGTGGTCGGCCATCTGAACGGCGGGCATACGGCGCTGCCGGACGACCAGATCGTCTGCATCTGCGAGCGCTGCATGCGGGGTCTGGAGATCGTTCACAACGGAAACGAGCGTGCGGCGCTGCTGACGGTCAACACGGCGCGTGAACTCAAGAAGCTCGATCAGGTCATTCTCGGCACCGATGGACCGGCGGGTTCCGGCGTGCAGCCTCTCGGCATC
>NZ_JABEPH010000098.1:0-17158 GCF_013004495.1 Rhizobium sp. SEMIA 4085 | reverse complement strand
CCCGCTTTGTGTAGGCTGTAGAGACGCGCGGCAAGGGCACGCGGATCGAAGACCGCGTTTGAATCCGTCATAATATTTCCTCCGCCTGTTTTTGAACGACCCGACATTAGCTGCCGGCATAAGATGAGGTAAAGCGCACGGATGGAAAGACCGCTATTCCATCGCTGCGTACCAGGCGCAGCGATAGTTTTTGAGACCGGTAATCGCGGCCGGCGTGAAACATCTTTCCGGACCGGGCGCGGGTCTGATACCGGTAAGCAGTGCGGCGCCCTGGCTGGTGCCGGTCGAGCCCGGCAGCGCGATCACGTCCCGTTCCATCAATGCCGCGAGAACCTTGAGATACGTCTCGTTCAGCGCGAACGGCCCTTCGACGATGACAGGTCCATCGGCGCCGATGAGGCCGAGGCAGGCCTCGGTCATCAACGTGAGGTAGAGGCACATGGCGGCGTAGCGTTGCGCAGGGCTTGCGCCATCGGCATTCAGCCAGTGCCTTTTGCGGTCGGGAAAGGGGCCGGAGCCGGGGGCCACGTTCGGCAGCAACATGAGGTTTCCTGCAATGACCGGGCCGAGTGCTGCGGCAACGTCCTTAAGCGGAACATTGCCGATTTCTGCGGAAAGAATTTCGAACTCACGGCCGCCCATGAAGCGGGAGGACGGCACGGCCCGACCATAGGCATCGACATTGGCGAGCGCATCGCGCTTCGCGTCGAGATGGGTGAGATCGCCGCCGACGCCGAAATTTACAACCCATGTGCCGGTCGAGACAACCGTAAAGGGCGCCGTGCGCGCGACGAGATGCGGCAGCAGCGAGGCGTTTGAATCATGGATGCCGCAGTAGACCGGGATTTCTGTGGCCAGGCCGATCTCGGCGGCTATGTCCGGCAGGACGTGGCCGAGCGCGTCGAAAGCCGAGCGGATCGGCGCCATGAGATTGCGAATGCCGAGCCGATCGACAAGCGAGGAATATTCGCCTGTTTTTGGGTTCCACAGATCTGTATGGCAGCCGAGCGAGGTCAGTTCGTTAGCTGTAACGCCCGTCAGCCGTGCCGCCCAATATTGCGGATAGGTGACGATCGTTGCCACCTTCGCGAATTCTTCCCTAAAGGCCGTCTTCTGATAATGAAGCTGGGCGCCGACATTCAGCCCCATCGACTGGCGCGGTGAATAAGTCTCCTCGAAGGGAGGGCGCAGCGCCGTATAGGCGTCTCGGATCTCTTGCGGATATTCATGTTCGTAATCGAGAACCGGCATCGCAAGCTTGCCGTCTGCGCCGAGCAGTGCTGCTGACGCGCCATGGGTCGTGATCGAAATTGCATCGAAACCCGGCTTTGCCGCGAAAGACTTCAGCGCGTCGACCGCAAAACCCCAAAGGTTCTCGATATCATAGCGCGGATAGATGCCGGACCGGATGACTGTATTCGCCGTCTTTGCGGCTGCGATTTCCGTGCCGGTTTGGCTGTCGAGCACGACAACTTTTGCATTCGTCTTGCCGATATCGAGAACGGCGATACGGCGGTAACCGGGCGGTTTGCTCATGGCATGTGGAAGACGGTAACGAGGTCGCTCTGGAGCGGTGAATTGTCCGGATTTGTTTCCATGATGTCGGCCATATGGCTCCACCACCTTTTCATCAGGGGATGTTCCGGCAGGCTCGCCATCGTGTGATCTTTCGGCCGCGTCAGCACGCCGAAGAGCGTGTTCGTCTCGCGGTCGAGATGGATCGAATAGTCGCTCGCGCCGGACTTGTGCAGCAGCTCGACGAGCTCCGGCCAGATCTCGTCGTGCCGCTTCCTGTACTCGGCTTCCATGCCTGGATTGAGCTTCATCTTGAAGGCGTATTTTTCAACGGTCATTTGGAACTCATGGCTTTGATACGTCGGGCGATAATCGGAATGGCAATGGTGATGATGAGCAGCAGGCCGATGAAGATCGACATGACGATGCCCGGAACGTTGAGCAGGCCGAGGCCGAAGGTAACGAGGCCCATGACGAAGGCTGCGATGACGACGCCGCCGATCGTGCCCGAGCCGCCGAGGATCGAGACACCGCCGAGCACGACCATGGTGACGACTTCGAGCTCCCAGCCCTGCGCAATCGAGGGACGGGTGGAGCCAAGGCGCGAGGTGAGGCACACCGCTGCAATACCGCTCATGACACCGGTCAGCATGAAGAGGATGAATTTCACGCGTTCGACCGGAATCCCGGAGAAGCGGGCGGCAAAATCGTTATTGCCGATCGTATAGACCTGGCGGCCAAAGTTCGTGGCGTGCAGCAGGATGGCGAAGAGAATCGCCAGCACGAAGAACAGCACGAATTCGAAGGAAAAGACCCAGAAGACATAGCCCTGGCCGAAGTAGGCGAAATCGGCGGGATATTTGCCGTAGGCCTGGTCCCCCAGCACAATATAGGAGATGCCGCGGAAGAGGCTCATCGTGCCGATGGTGACGACGATCGACGGCAGTTTCAGGACGGAGACGAGGACGCCGTTGAAAACTCCGCAAACCAACCCCGTGCCGATGCCGATCAGCACGAGGCCCGGTGTCGCGATGCCGGCCTGTGCGGCCGCCCCCATGGCCGTCGATGCAAGCGCGATGATGGCTGCAACCGATAGATCGATCTCGCCTGCGATCACAAGCAGCGCCATGGCAAAGGCGATCATCGCTTTTTCGGTGAAATTGAAGGTTGCGTCCGAGAGGTTCCATGCATTCAGGAAGTAGGGCGATGCCATGGAATTGAAGACAAAGATCAAGATGGCAACGCCGAAAAGCAGCACTTCCCAGCTGGCCATGATGCGGCGGAACGGGGTGCCGAGACGATCGGGAATGACGCGCTTTTCGGTTGGGGCGGAAAAGGTGCTCATGGGACGACCTCGGCTGGAGTTTCTGCAGCTGCCTTGTCGCGCAGGATGATACGGCCGCGACTGCGCTCGCGACGGGCATTGAAGACGACGGCAAGGATGATCACGGTGCCTGAGATCGCCATCTGTGTGAAGGGCGAGATGCCGATGACGGGAAGCGCATTCTTGATGACGCCGAGGAAGAGGGCGCCCAGCACCGTGCCGATGACTGACCCGACACCGCCGGCGATAGAGATGCCGCCGATGACGCAGGCGGCGACGCTGTCGAGCTCGAAACCGCTGGCGATATCAACATAGGCGACCGCGTAACGCGAGACCCACAGGTAGCTTGCAAGGCCGGCGAGCGCACCGGACAGCACGAAGGCCAGGAATTTCGTCCACCCGGTATCGATTCCCGCGTAGACGGCCGCCGTCGGGTTGCCGCCAGTCGCATAGGCCGATCTGCCGAACTGGGTATATTTCAGCAGAATATACATCAAGAGCACGATTGCGATCCCAACCCAACTGAGAACCGGCAGGCCGAGGATCGGCGTGCGGGGCACGGAAAGGAAGGTCGGTGTCATCTGATGGGCGTTCACCCAGGCGCCGCCGGAGAGCACGAAGGCCATGCCGCGATAGATGGTCAGCGTCCCGAGCGTGACGACGATCGGGGGGATTTCAAGGGCCCAGACAAGAAAGCCGTTGATCGCACCGAGGCAGGCGCCGATCGCAATCGCTGCAAGGATCAGGACGACCAGCGGCAGATCGGGAAAGGCGGCATTCATCATCGCGATTGCCATGCCGGTGAAGGCGAGATTAGCGGCGACCGAAAGGTCAATCGATTTCGTAAGGATAACGGTCATCTGCGCGAGCGCCAGTATGATGAGGATCGAGGTATCGTTGAAGATGCCGGCGAGGTTTGAGGGCGTCGCAAACACTGCAGCGCGCGCCGAAAAGACCGCGATCATCAAGACGATGATGAGGAAAAGCAGGGTTTCGCGTTTTCTAATCAGTCGTGCCATTCCATTACCTCATGCATTTCCGGTCGCTGCGCGCACCAATGCCTCTGGCGAAAGCTCCGCGCGCTCAAACAGACCGGCCGACAACCCTTCCTTCATCACCAGGACACGGTCGGACATGCCGATGATTTCCGGCAGTTCAGAGGAGATCATGATGATGGAGAGCCCTTCGGCGGCAAGCTCGCTGATGAAGCCGTGGACCGCCGCCTTGGAACCGATATCGATGCCTTTGGTCGGCTCGTCGAGGATGATGACCTTGGGCTGCGTCGCCAGCCATTTTCCGATGACGACTTTCTGCTGATTGCCGCCAGACAGCGTGCCGACGGGGACGGACAGTGCGGCTGCGCGAAGGTCCAGCCGCTCGGCGTATCTACGGGCGAGCGCAAATTCGTTGGCGGCCTTCAGGAAGCCCTTGCGCGACGTGCGCGTCAGTGAAGGCAGCGTCATGTTCTGATAGATGGGCATCGGCAGCGCCAGGCCGTGGCGGCCACGCTCTTCCGGCACATAGACGATGCCGGCACGGATGGCATCGAGCGGCGATGCCATCGAAATTCTCTTGCCGTCGAGCATGAGCCTGCCGGAAAGCGGCTTGGTGATGCCGAAAAGCGATTGGCAGAGTTCCGAACGACCAGCGCCGATCAGGCCATAGACGCCGAGAATTTCACCCTTGCGAAGCGTGAAGGAAATATCGCGGAATTCCGTTCGGTGACAGTAATCCTGGACTTCGAGAACGGGGCCGCCAATCTCTACCGGGAACTTCGGAAACACGTTCTCGACATCGCGGCCGACCATGAGCTTCACGATCGCGTCCTGCGGCGTCTCCTTCAGCCTGCCGTCTCCGACGGCGCGGCCGTCGCGGAAGACGACGAAGTTGTCGGCAATCTCGTAGAGTTCGTCGAACTTGTGGCTTATGAAAAGAATCGCCTTGCCCTTTTCCTTCAGGCCCTGAACGATGCGGAAGAGATCGTCGATCTCCTTGCGCGAAAGGGCAGCCGTCGGCTCATCCATGATGACGATGCGGGCCTCGATCGAAAGAGCGCGGGCAATTGCCACCAGATGACGCTGCGCGATCGAGAGGTCCCTCAGGCGGATCGTCGGATCGATGCTGCTTTCGAGTGACGTCAACAGCTCTTTCGAGCGGCTGTTCATCGCCTTCCAGTCGATGGTGCGGAATTTTGTGCGCGGCGCATGGCCGAGGAAGATGTTTTCGGCAACCGTCAATTCGTCGAAGAGGACAGTTTCCTGATGGATGGCAGTGACGCCCGCATCGATTGCGGCCTGCGCACTGGCGAAGGCGACGGGCTGGCCGTCGACGATGATTTCGCCTTCGTTCGGCCTGTAGATGCCGGTCAGGATCTTAACGAGAGTGGATTTGCCTGCGCCGTTTTCGCCGATCAGCGCGGTCACCTTGCCGGGATAGAGTGCGATGCTGACCTTGTCGAGCGCCTTTACGCCGGGAAAGATCTGCGAAATGCCCCGCATTTCGAGGATGGCGGGCGCATCTGCGGCCTTGCGGTCTGTGGCGGATTGTTGAAGGGCAGTGTTCATCAGCGCTTTACCGGTGTCGAATGAGAAATCCCGGCGGCCCAAGGCCGCCGGGCTTTATGCGTGATGGTTCACATCAGAAGACCTTGGAGAACTGGTCGATGTTCGAAGCGTTATAGACGAACGGATCTGCCATTGCGGCCTCGCCGTTGTCGCCAACCTTGATCTTGCCCATGCGCCCGGTTTCGATCTCGCTACCCGGTTTGCCGTCGGTTTCACCCTTGACGAGGCGATAGGCGATCTGCGTGGCCGAATAGCCGAGGTCGATCGGGTTCCAGATGGCGAATTCCTTCGTGGCGCCCGACTTGATCGCGCCGGCCATTTCGGAGGGCAGGCCGAGACCCGTGACATAGACCTTGCCGACGAGGCCCTTGTCTTCCACGACCTTGGATGCCGCCAGAACGCCGACCGTCGTTGGAGCGACGATGACCTTTACATTCGGGTTGGACTTCAAGAGGCCTTCGGCTTCGCGGTAGGACTTGTCGGAAAGGTCGTCGCCGTAAACCGTAGTGACGAGGTTCAGACCGGGGAAGTCCTTGAGCTGCTTCTTCATCTGATCGATCCAGATGTTCTGGTTCGTCGAGGTGGTCGTCGCCGAAAGGATCGCGAAATCGCCCTTGCCGCCGTCGAGGTGATTTTGCGCCAGGGTCAGGCACATCTTGCCGATCAGCTCGTTGGACGATGGGTTGAGCTGTAGGATGCGGCCTTCAGGAGCAACGCCGGAATCCCAAGAAATGACCTTGATGCCGCGCTGGGTAGCCTTTTTCAAAGCCGGAACGACTGCGTCCGGGTCGTTCGCCGAAATCGCGATGGCATCGACGCCCTGTGCGATCAGCGAATTGATGACTTCGATCTGGCCCTCGGCCGTCGTCGAGGTCGGGCCGGTATAAATCACTTCGACGCCGCCGAGCTCCTTGGCGGCTTCCTGGGCGCCCTTGTTGGCGGCGTCGAAGAAGCCGTTGCCGAGTGACTTGACGACAAGGCCGATCTTCATGTCGGCAGCACTGGCCGTGCCTGCCATCATGGCGACGGCGAGTGCGACGCCCACCGCGAGTTTCTTTGCGAGTTTCATGCTTTCATCCTCCCACGTTGATTGAGACTAACTACACCTGGTCGTCGCTTCTCAGGCGACCGACGAGGAATCCTCCTTCACCGATTGCAGGCCAGCGCTCGCGACGACGAGCTTGATGCCTGCATCCTCCATCATCTTGGCGGAATCTTCCTGGATGCCGTCGTCGGTGATGATCGTCGAAACACGGTCAAGCGGGCACAGAATGAGGCTCGACCGGCGGCGGAATTTGCTGGAATCGACCATCACGACGAGTTCGTCGGCCTGATGCATCAGCTTCTGTTCGCTTTGAATGATCTGTGCGTCGGATTCCATGATGCCGAGCGGGCCGACGCCCTGGGCCCCGATGAAAAAGCGGCGTGCATAGAAATTGCGGATGGCGTCATTGTCGAACGGCGACAGAATGAGGCTCTGTTCACGGTAGATCACACCGCCCGGCACCGTCACCGTATTCTTGGAATGTTTTACCAGATGTTCGGCGATCGCGAACGAATTGGTCATGACTTGCATGCGGTGTGCCGACATGAAGTGCACCATCTGAAACGTCGTCGTGCCGCCATTGATGATGATCGCATCGCCCGGGTCGCACAGATCCACGGCGGCGCGCGCAATTGCGCGCTTTTTATCGATATTGACCGATTCTGAAACCCTAAAAGGACGTCCCGCAAGATTGCCGAGCTGCGGCGGATGGACGGCTTCTGCGCCGCCGCGCACGCGGCGGATCTTGCCCTGCACATGGAGAGCCGCGATGTCACGCCGGATGGTGGCCTCCGAAGCTTCGGTCAGCTCAGCAATATCCTGGATCGTGACGACCGACTTTTCCTGGACCGCGCTCAGGATGATGCGATGGCGTTCGCGTTCGTGCATTTGGCTCCTCCCTGTCCGTATTTATTTCGTATCCGTTAAAAGCTGTCAATCAAAAACGATCACAAATTTTCATATTGCGATGCACAATAATTGTTTTTGATCGTTTTCGATTGACAATATGCATTTTGATGAGCGATACCGTCACCGGATACAGCGTGGTTTTGGTCTGCGCATCAGGCACACAAGGGAGGATGACATGGCGGCCACCGTCCGGCTTCTTGAGAACCGTTGGGATGATTCTTACGCAGCGGGGCTCGATGAACCCGGTAAGCTGCTTTATCGCTCGAACCTCCTTGGCGCTGATAAGCGCATCACCAATTACGGCGGCGGCAATACTTCGGCAAAGGTGATGGAAACGGATCCACTGACCGGCGAGAAGGTCAAGGTTCTTTGGGTCAAGGGATCTGGCGGCGATGTCGGAACCATTAACCTCGACGGCTTTGCGACGCTCTATCAGGACAAGCTTGATTCGCTTAAGAGCATCTATAAGGGCGTCGAAGACGAAGATCGCATGGTCGGCTTTTTGCCGCATTGCACCTTCAACCTGAATTCCCGCGCCGCCTCGATCGATACGCCGCTGCATGGATTTGTGCCCTTCACGCATGTCGACCACATGCATCCGGACGCCATTATTGCGATCGCTGCAGCCAAGAACTCCAGGGAACTGACGAAGCAGGTCTTTGGCGACGCGATCGGCTGGCTGCCGTGGCGCCGCCCGGGCTTCCAGCTCGGTCTCGATCTTGAAGCGTTCGTCAAGGCGAACCCGGATGCCAAGGGTGTCGTCCTCGAAAGCCACGGCCTTTTCACCTGGGCGAACGACGCCAAGGCCTGCTACGAGCTGACGCTCGCCATTATCAACAAGGCAATCGAATGGTTCGCCCAGCAGACTGAAGGCAGGACGATCTTCGGCGGCCAGGCGACCCAAAGCCTGCCAGTGGCTGAACGCCGGGCCATCGCTGCCCGCCTGATGCCGGAAATCCGCGGGCGGATCGGCAAGCAGGAACGCAAGCTTGGCCATTTCGATGATCAGGACGGCGTGCTCGAATTCGTCAACTCGAAGAATCTCCGCACCCTCGGCGCACTCGGTACCAGCTGCCCGGACCACTTCTTGCGTACCAAGATCCGCCCACTGATCCTCGACTTCGACCCGGCAAGACCGGACGTAGAGTCGAGCGTTGCCGGTCTCGACAAGGTGCTGGAAGACTATCGTGTCGATTACGCGCGCTATTACAATGACTGCAAACACGGCAACTCACCGGCGATTCGAGATGCCAATCCGGTCATTTTCCTCATTCCCGGCGTCGGCATGCTGTCCTTTGCCCGTGACAAGGCAACGGCTCGCATCGCGAGTGAATTTTACGTCAACGCCATCAACGTGATGCGCGGTGCGTCGACGGTCTCCGAATATCAGGGTCTGCCTGAACAGGAAGCCTTCGACATTGAATACTGGCTCTTGGAAGAGGCAAAGCTGCAGCGCATGCCGAAGCCGAAGAGCCTTGCCGGCAAGGTGGCCTTTGTCACCGGCGGAGCCGGCGGCATCGGCCGTGCGACGGCGGCCCGTCTGGTAGGCGAGGGCGCCTGCGTGGTGCTTGCCGATATCGATGAGTCGGCACTGGCGGCGACGGAAGCCGATTTCGTGAAGAGGTACGGTGCAGATGCGGTGCGCAGCGTGAAGCTCGACGTCACCAAGGAAGATGCCGTGGTCTCGTCCTTTGCCGAATCCTGCGTCGAGTTTGGCGGCATCGACATCCTCGTTTCGAACGCCGGTATTGCGTCCTCAGCGCCCATCGAAACCACCGAGCTTTCGATGTGGAACAAGAATATCGATATTCTGACAACCGGCTATTTCCTGGTATCGCGCGAAGCCTTCCGCCTGTTCCGTCGTCAGAACCTCGGCGGTAACGTGGTCTTCGTCGCCTCCAAGAACGGCCTTGCCTCCTCGCCGAATGCGGCTGCCTATTGCACGGCGAAGGCCGCCGAGATCCATTTGGCCCGCTGCCTGGCGCTGGAGGGGGCAGAAGCAGGCATTCGGGTGAATACCGTGAACCCGGATGCGGTGCTGCGCGGATCAAAGATCTGGAACGGCGAGTGGCGCGAACAGCGTGCGGCTTCTTCGAAGATCGAAGTGGACGACCTGGAGGAACACTACCGGAAGCGCTCGATGCTGAAGCTCAACGTCTTTCCTGAAGATATCGCCGAGGCGATCTATTTCCTCGCGTCGGATCTTTCGGCGAAATCCACCGGCAACATCATCAACGTGGATGCCGGCAACGCACAGAGCTTCCCGCGCTAGGAGTCTACTTCCGCAGTATAACCCAAATTGCATGGATGATCCCGGGCAGGTAGCCGCAAAGCGTCAGTAGGATATTGAGCCAGAAATGCAGGCCGACCCCGACCTGCAGGAAGACACCGAGTGGCGGCAGGATGATCGCGAGAAGGATGCGGATAACGTCCACTAGCGCCTCTTTGGTGGGTGAGGAATAAAGCAATAGAACGCAGAACAGGGCCTATGGTTCGTGTCTCAGGGAGGATTTGATGGCCGAGTTTAAGATTGCGCAGCATCTGATTGCCGAGGAAAATGCCAAGCGGGCGGCGGCTCTCGAAGCCGATTACGACGCGCTCGGCGCAAGCCTTGGACGCCGCGGTATTGATATCGACGCCATTACGACAAAGGTCGCAGCATTCTTCGTGGCTGTTCCTTCTTGGGGCGTCGGGACGGGTGGCACGCGCTTTGCCCGTTTTCCCGGCACCGGAGAACCGCGTGGCATCTTTGACAAGCTGGACGACTGCGCCGTCATTCATCAGCTGACGCAAGCAACGCCGACAGTTTCGCTCCACATCCCCTGGGATAAGGCTGATGCCGGCGAGTTGAGGGCCAAAGGCGATGCGCTCGGTCTTAGTTTCGATGCAATGAATTCCAACACGTTCTCGGACGCGCCAGGTCAGAAGCGCTCTTATAAATATGGCTCGCTCAGCCATACGGACGCCGCGACACGACAGCAGGCCATCGAGCACAATCTGGAATGCATCGAGATCGGCAAGGCGCTCGGCTCAAAGGCGCTGACGGTCTGGATCGGCGACGGCTCGAATTTCCCCGGCCAGAGCAACTTTACCAAGGCATTCGAGCGCTATCTTGCGGCGATGGCGGAGATCTACAAGGGGCTGCCTGACGACTGGCGGCTGTTTTCCGAGCACAAGATGTACGAGCCGGCCTTCTATTCGACCATCGTGCAGGATTGGGGCACGAACTATCTGATCGCGCAGACACTCGGGCCGAAAGCCCAGTGCCTCGTCGATCTCGGTCATCATGCCCCGAACACCAACATCGAGATGATCGTCGCCAGGCTGATTCAGTTTGGCAAGCTTGGTGGTTTCCACTTCAACGATTCGAAATATGGTGACGATGACCTCGATGCCGGTGCGATCGAGCCTTACCGTCTATTCCTCGTCTTCAATGAGCTGGTCGATGCCGAGTATCGCGGCGTGAAGGGCTTTCATCCGGCTCACATGATCGATCAGTCGCATAATGTCACTGACCCGATCGAAAGCCTGATCAATAGCGCCAACGAAATCCGCCGCGCCTATGCGCAGGCCCTGATCGTCGATCGCGAGGCGCTGGCCGGCCATCAGAATGACAATGATGCGCTGATGGCGACGGAAACGCTGAAGCGCGCGTATCGCACCGATGTCGAGCCGATCCTTGCCGAAGCGCGTCGGCGCGCCGGCGGCGCTATTGATCCGGTCACGGCTTATCGCGCCAGCGGCTACAGGAAAAAGGTTTCCGCCGAACGTCCGGCCTCCGTGGCTGGCGGCGGCGGTATCGTCTAGGCCTCCCAAGGCGCCCTGGCCGCCGCTTCAACAGCGGCGGCCAGGGGACCTCAAGGCTTCCATTCGCCGGCGATCTGGCGCGTCGCGACGTTCAGCCGGTTCCAGACATTGATGTTGGCGATGGCGATGACGAGGGCCGCAAGGCTCTTGGCGTCGTAATGGCGTGCCGCCTCGTCCCAGATTTCGTCCGGCACCGGATCGGCGCGGTCGCTGACGCGGGTGACGGCTTCGGTCAGCGCCAGGGCCGCGCGTTCTGCCGGGCTGAAATAAGGCGTCTCACGCCAGGCGGAAACGGCAAAGAGGCGCTCGTCGGTCTCTCCGAGCCTACGGGCAATGCGGGGATGACCGTCGACGCAGACACCGCAGCCATTGATCTGGCTGGCGCGCAGGTTGACGAGCTCGAGCAGCGTTGGCGAAAGGCCGCACTTTTGGGGAATATTCCCGAAAGCGAGCAGCGCCTGCATGGCTTCAGGGATGACGACGGCCGGATTTCCCATTCTCGATTGCATGATATGTCTCCTTGCTATGTTTCAGCGAATGACGTCGCCGGCCGCTTGTCTGTCACATCGGCCGGAATTCGTTCGTCATGGTGGTGACGTAACGCGATGAAGGAATGTGACCGATGGACGAGAAGAAATTTCTGGCGGACGAATTCGAGGCCAACCGCGCGCATCTGAAGACTGTCGCCTACCGCATGCTCGGCTCGCGTGCCGAGGCGGAGGATGCGGTGCAGGAGGCATGGCTCCGGCTCGGCCGCTCGAACACAAGCGAAGTCGGCAATCTCGGCGGCTGGCTGACGACGGTCGTGGCGCGCATCTGCCTCGATATGCTGCGCTCTAGGAAATCCCGGCGCGAAGAACAGCTCGATCCGCCGGTGCATGAAAAGATCGCCGATACCGCGAAGTCCGCCGACCCCGAGCGGGAGATCGTGCTGGCGGACTCCGTCGGCGTCGCGCTGCTGGTCGTGCTGGAACAGCTTGCGCCGGCAGAGCGTGTCGCCTTTGTCCTGCATGACATGTTCGATCTGCCCTTTGACGAGATTGCGCCCGTCATCGGCCGCACACCGGAAGCAACCCGGCAGCTCGCAAGCCGCGCCCGCCGCCGCGTGCAGGGGACGACCGAGGCGCCCGAGGCCGGCATCGAGCATAAGAAAGAGGTCGTCCGGGCATTCCTCGCCGCCTCGCGCGACGGTAATTTCCAGGCGTTGCTTGCTGTTCTTCATCCCGATGTTGTCTTCGCGCCTGATGCGACGGCGGCTCGTTTCGGCCATGCCGGCGCCCTGCACGGCGCGCAAGCGGTTGCAACGACATTCAACGGGAGGGCGCGGGGCGCGCTGCCGGCTTTCGTAGACGGCGGCTTCGGTTTCATCGTTCGCATCCAGGATCAACTGCGCATCGTCGTCAAAATCGGTTTCGATGGCGAGAAGATCGCCACGATCGAGGCGATCGCTGATCCTGATCACATTGAGCGGATCGAATACCGCCTGTTCGACAGATAGGTGCAGCCCGGCTTGCGAAGGCGCGCGCAGCCCTGCGCGCGCCTTCGCATTTCTGCGGACAGGTCCACATTCCCGGTTGACAGGACCACTATGGCCGATATTCTATTATAAAGACTTATATAACATAAATATGGAACAACAAACCGGGAGCATGAAATGAAGACTCTAGTCGCATTCCTTCTCGGCACGGCACTCGTCGCCTTGCCGACCCCACTGATGGCGCAGGAAAAAGGCGGTATCATCAATGTCGCGACGATCGGTGAGCCGCCGACGCTTGATCCGATGTCCTCGACTGCCGACCTCGTGGGGATCGTCACGCAGCACATCTTCGAGACACTCTATACCTTCGGCAAGAAATGGAACGTCACACCGCTTCTGGCCGAGAGCCTGCCCGATATCAGCGCGGACGGTAAAAGCTACACGATCAAGCTGCGCACCGGCATCAAGTTCCACGACAACAGCGACATGACGTCGGAAGATGTCGTTGCATCGCTCACCCGCTGGACAAAGATCGCCTCGCGCGGCAAGCAGGCTGCAGGCTTCATCGAAGCGATCGCCGCAGTCGATCCGGCAACCGTCAAGATCACGCTGAAGCAGCCCTACGCGCCTCTGACCTCTCTGCTTGCCTTCAATAATTCCGCCGCAATCATTATTCCTTCCGACAAGCAGGACGAGCCGATGAAGGATTTCATCGGAACCGGCCCCTACATGCTGAAGGAGCGCAAGGCCGACCAGTATATTCAGCTCGTTCGCTTTAGCGGCTACAAGTCACGCGATGGCGAGAGCGATGGCTATGGCGGCGCGCGTCATCAGTATCTCGATGAAATCCGCTTCGTTCCGGTGCCGGATCCGAACACCCGCGTCGAGGCTGCCGTCTCCGGCCAGTATGACTATGTTGATTCCATCCCGGTCGAATCCTTCGACAAGCTGAAGGCATCGACGGCCTCACAGCCGATCATCCTCAAGCCCTTCGGCTATCCGGTCTTCGTCTTCAATACCAAGGAGGGCATTGCGAAGAACATCGAGGTCCGCAAGGCGATCCGCCAGGCCCTCAGCATGGAGGACATGCTGGCCGCTGCCTTCGGCAGCACGGATTTCTACACGTTGGACGGCGATATCTATCCGGAAGCCTATTCCTGGCACACGGATGCCGGCGTCGAAGGCAACTACAATGTTGCAAAGCCCGAAGTGGCTGCCGAAGCCTTGAAGAAGACGGGCTACAACGGCGAACCGCTGCGTATCCTCACCAGCCGGCAGTATGAATTCCACTACAAGATGGCGCAGGTTGCAGCGGAGTATCTGAAGCTCGCGGGCTTTACCGTCGACATGCAGGTCGTCGACTGGGCGACGCTGACGCAGCGCCGTGCCGATCCGAAACTCTGGGACATTTATATCAGCCACAGCCCGTTCCTGCCGGAGCCGGCGCTGATCGGCTCGCTCTCGACCAGCTCGCCGGGGTGGTGGGATACGCCTGCCCGCAAGGCTGCCGTCGATGCCTTCACCTCAGAAGTCGATTCTGCCAAGCGCATCGAACTTTGGGCCAATGTCCAAAAAGCGATCTATGAAGATGCGCCCTTCATGAAGATCGGCGACTTCAACGCCGTTTCGGCGGAATCGAACAAGCTCGAAGGTGTCGATCCGGCTCCCTGGCCGTACTTCTGGAACGCTTCGATCAAGAAGTGACGATTGATCCTCGGGATGCCGGTCCTGCCGGCCGGTATCCCTCTTCGACGGTGCCCGGTTGGGCACAGGGGACCGCAATTCAATGATCCGTTACATTCTCCAGCGCCTCTTCGGGATGGTCGTCGTGATGTTCCTCGTCGTCACGATTGTCTTTGTCATCGTGCGCGTCACGCCAGGTGATCCGGCAGCCGTCATGCTGGGCCCAGATGCAACGCCTCAGGATATTGCCGAGCTTCGCGGTCGCCTCGGGCTCGATCAGTCGCTCGTGGTGCAATATGTCTATTACATCAGTCAGCTCCTCAGAGGCGACCTCGGGCAATCGATCTTCTTGAATATGCCGGTCACCGCAGCCCTCCTAGACCGCGCCGAGCCGACCTTTTTCCTGACGGTGTTCTCGCTGGCGATCGCCTGCGTCATCGCGCTGCCCATCGGCATTTATGCTGCCTATCGCCGTGGTTCCTTCGTCGATCAGGCGGCCACGACGCTTGCAATGTTTGCGGCAAGCATTCCGAGCTTTTGGCTCGGCCTGATTCTGATGCAGTTCTTTGCCGTGCGCTTCAACTTCTTTCCGGTTTCCGGCTATGGCGGACCAGGCGCGAACTTCTTTGGGCGCATGTATCACCTGACGTTGCCAGCCTTTGCGCTCGGTATTGTTTCCTCGGCGCTGATCTTGCGTTTCACACGTGCCTCGATGCTTGATGTGCTCGGCGACGACTATATCCGCACGGCACGCGCCAAAGGCCTGATCGAACGGCGGGTGATCCTCAAGCACGCCCTCAAGAACGCGTTGATCCCGATCCTGACTGTTATCGGGTTGACTGCGGCGGTGCTGATTTCAGGCGCTGTCGTGACCGAAACGGTCTTCGGCCTTCCAGGTGTCGGCAATCTGGTCGTTTCGGCGGTCCTTCGCCGCGATTACCCGGTCATCCAAGGAGCGCTGCTCATCATTGCAGCCCTCTACGTGCTGATCAATTTTGCGATCGACATGCTCTATCTTTTGGTCGATCCGAGGGTGCGCTACTGATGACGGATATTGCAACACGGCCTGCCTTAAGCGAGGGCAGCAAGTTTCTCCGGCGTTTTCTGAAGCGCAAGACCGTTGCCTTCGGCGTGCTCATCCTCACAGTCTTCGTGCTCCTGGCAATCCTTGCTCCATGGGTCACTCCTTATTCCCCCTCCAAGCTTTCGATCGTCAACCGGCTGAAACCGCCGAGCGGACTGTTCTTCTTTGGAACGGATGAATTCGGCCGCGACGTCTTCTCGCGAACGATCTTTGCCGGGCGCCTGTCGCTGCTCGTCGGCGCTGCCGTTGTCGTGCTTTCGGCGTTGATCGGGGTGAGCCTCGGTCTGCTTGCCGGTTTCTTTAAGCAATTCGACACGCCAATCGCCCGGCTGATCGACGCGATGATGGCCTTCCCGGACATTCTGTTGGCGATCGCGCTGGTCGCAGCCCTCGGACCGTCGCTGACAACGGTCATCATCGCGTTGTCGATCGTGTATTCGCCACGTCTTGCCCGTATTGTCCGTGCATCGACGCTGGTCATCCGCGAACTGCCCTATGTCGAGGCCGCGCAAGCACTCGGTATTTCGACCTTCCATATCATGACCCGGCATGTCCTTCGCAATCTGCTTTCGCCGATCCTGGTGCAAGGCACCTTCCTGTTTGCAAGCGCCATGCTGGCTGAAGCCGGCCTTTCCTTCCTGGGCCTAGGCGTCAGCCCCGAAATCCCGACCTGGGGAACGATGATCGCCGCCGGGCGGCAGTATATCGGCCAGGCCGACTGGATGACGCTGTTTCCGGGCGTCGCCATTGTTCTTTCCGTGCTCTCACTGCAGATGGTCGGCGACGGGCTGCGCGACATGCTCGATCCAAAACTTCGAAAGGACCTTTGAATGACCGGGGAACAAGCGCGCAAGCCGCTCCTCCTCACCAATGTGAAGCCTATGGCCTTCGGTGCTGAAACCCCAGGCAGTGCAGTCGATATCCTCATCGACGGCAACGGCCGAATCGCGCAGGTCGGTCCGCAGCTTTCAGTCTCTCACGAGATGATCTGCGTCGATGGCAAGGGCGCCTGGATTTCACCGGGCTGGGTTGATCTCCACGTCCATATCTGGCATGGCGGCACCGATATCTCGGTCCGCCCATCCGAATGCGGTGCCGAGCGCGGCGTAACCACGCTGGTCGATGCGGGTTCTGCCGGTGAAGCCAATTTCCACGGTTTCCGCGAATATATCATCGACACAGCGCGCGAGCGCATCAAAGCCTTCCTGAACCTCGGTTCGATCGGTCTCGTCGCCTGCAACCGCGTCGCCGAATTGCGGGACATCCGCGACATTGATCTTGACCGCATCCTTGAATGCTATGCTGAAAACAGCGAGCACATCGTCGGCATCAAGGTGCGCGCCAGCCACGTCATCACCGGCTCGTGGGGTGCGACACCAGTAAAGCTCGGCAAGAAGATCTCCAAGATCCTCAAGGTTCCGATGATGGTGCACGTCGGCGAGCCACCGGCTCTTTATGATGAAGTGCTGGAGATCCTTGGTCCCGGTGACGTCATCACCCATTGCTTCAACGGCAAGGCCGGTTCGAGCATCATGGAAGACGAGGACCTTTTCGATCTCGCGCAGCGTTGCGCGGGCGAGGGCATCCGCCTCGACATCGGCCATGGCGGCGCCTCCTTCTCCTTCAAGGTCGCGGAAGCCGCAATCAAGCGCGGCCTCTTGCCCTTCTCGATCTCGACGGACCTGCATGGCCATTCGATGAATTTTCCGGTTTGGGATCTGGCGACGACCATGTCGAAGCTGCTCTGCGT
>NZ_JABEPH010000097.1:0-17444 GCF_013004495.1 Rhizobium sp. SEMIA 4085 | reverse complement strand
ACAGCATCTCGTGCGTTCAAGACTAGAGGCTCCACGGTAGAGATCGGTGTCTATGCCAATGCCTTCGAAGGGGAGCAAAATGATTCCGGCGCAAATGAAGGCCTCCATACTACCCGCAACGATCTGAACGATGATGGCTATATGCGCTTTGCCTGCTCCTGGGCGGAGGCCGGTGCAACAATAATCGGCGGTTGTTGCGGCATTGGTGCCGAGCATATCCATCGCCTTAAGCAGACCATGACGGAGTGAATCTGTATGAGCGAATGCTGCAAAGCCGCGTTTGTGTCGCAGGTTTCTTAAGTTTACAAAGCCGAGGCTGTGATGAGTATACGACCGATCAGGAGGCATATGGCTTGAATCTATGCGTCGCGTGCTTTTGGGATCGATGTGGACCATGATCGGCTGGAAAACCTTTGTTGGCCCAGCAAACCGGTCGAGATTTCTCTGACGGGCAAACAACGACGCAAACCGAGGCGAAAGCATCGTCAGTAACGTCCCGGCA
This sequence comes from Rhizobium sp. SEMIA 4085, assembly GCF_013004495.1. Taxonomy (NCBI): domain Bacteria; kingdom Pseudomonadati; phylum Pseudomonadota; class Alphaproteobacteria; order Hyphomicrobiales; family Rhizobiaceae; genus Rhizobium; species Rhizobium sp. SEMIA 4085. The sequence goes on along the minus strand of NZ_JABEPH010000097.1, from coordinate 16,942 downwards.
TGTTCTCTGTTTTCTCGGCAAGGAGCGTGTCCTGACGCCCTTGTCCGGTGCGGCATTGCAGGCCATTTGCGACTTCGCCACGGGATTCAACGTTGAACGAGGACTATTCTCACGCCGAGCCGGATGATCGTATCGAGCAGTCATTCGCCGTGTGCCGGGATCGGGTTGAACCTAAAGTGTGAACGCGGCAGACGAGGAAGCCGTCGCCAATCACCAATCCGTGCTCTATGTCCTTGGGCCGAGCATGATCCAGGTGGATGCGGTGAAGGTTTCGATGGCCGCCCTTCTCCTTGTCGGACGGTTGATCGACGCGGGAGCGGTTGCCGTAAAGGGAGAAAGCGCTGGCGTCGCCCATGGGCTTGGTCGATGGAGAGAACTGATACGCCAAGGAGCCGAAGCCCTCAAGGCCCGGTGACCTTTTGGCTCAACAGCGCGTCGGACGCCTGGCTTTCGCGAAACGCCCGCTATCAGCTCAGGGATACCTGGGGAGTGTCGGTTTTCATCTCGTGGGGCTGCCGGAAGTGTATGTGCCGGAATCGTTTGCCACTGAAAGGCAGGCTGTCGCCACGATGGATGCGGTGACTGACGAGATCGCGAAGCGGGGGCTCGGGCCGACACCGATGATACGCCATGCAACCCTTTCCTCTGATTCAACTTATGACGTGGGCGAGTTCAGTTCAATCCATATGGAATGTCAGGCTCGCCACGTGAGCTGGGCGGATCCAGGCGAGGGGTCGTCGGTCAAAAAAGAAGGCGGTAGGCCCTCATGTTTGCCCACCGCCCTCCGCCTCCGAGCGTCCGCCGCCACGCGCTCAAGAGAGAGGCTGAGTCTATCTCAGCGGGGCCTCGGTTTGTATCGAAGCCGACAAACAAATGCATAATGTCATCCAACAGTCACATAGCAATTGTGTGTTGTGATTGCCGCCACGCAAATGTCATTGAAGTTGCTGCGCTCGTCGCCGCCGTTGCTGTGGACAAGCTGTGGATAATCGGTGGATAACGCAATCAATCAGCGCATGATATGGTCCCGAAATCCGATCCCATGTTGCCTATCCGTTCCGAATCTCTTCATCTTGTCGGTGCCTGCTGTCGACCTCCGCCGCAAACGTTGTCGACCGCATGCTCCGGGCGCTCCGACAAGAAGTCGTGGAGCGCCCTTTCTCTTCCGGAAAGATCACTGCAAAGCTGGCGGGCGAGCCAGAACCCGACAGTCGCATTACCTTGTCGCGCAGTCGCTGGATCAAGCAATTGACTACCCCCCTTGATCTTTAGGCACCACCGGAGGGGTCGTTCTCCGGGCATTACCCTGACTACTAGCGCGGCTTGCGCGGACATTTGCGGATAACCAAAGCATGATAAATCTGCTACCGTCTTCCTTCGATCCACACGGTGCTTCAACCCCCGGGAGTTTCGGGCAGACAGTCCCGCGCGATCCATCCCCCGAAGGTATCCGAAGCATAGGCAGGACTTGTCCAGGCCGCCATGTCACAACGCGACATATCATGTCTCCGATCTTCGCAGGAACTTGCCATCGAACGCGGCACCCACTACCCCTTCACCGGGACGCAAGGGCAAACTCCGGGATAATGGAAACGACCTGGGCTTAGGGGAGGATGGAACCGAGACATCCCGACGGCGATTGAATGGGCGAAAATCAGAGCCCGGACTTCAGTGTAATTCAAGATATCAGAGCCAGAATATGAATGTGAAGAACTGCCACAATTTCCATGATTTCCGCCAATTGGCCAAGCGGCGCCTCCCCGGGCCGATCTTCAATTATATCGACGGTGCGGCTGACGACGAAGTCACCTATCGTCGCAACACGACATCCTTCGGTGACTGCGACCTGGTGCCCAGCGTATTGCGCGGCGTGAGCGATGTAGACATGTCGGTGACGATCATGGGCCAAAGACTAGCGATGCCAGTCTATTGCTCGCCGACGGCGCTGCAGCGGCTGTTTCATCATCAAGGCGAGAGGGCGGTGGCTGCAGCAGCAGCCAAATACGGCACTATGTTCGGGGTGTCGTCACTGGGAACTATCAGTTTAGAAGAAGCACGTCAGATCAGCGACGGGCCACAAGTCTATCAGTTCTATTTCCACAAGGACCGTGGCCTGAATCGGGAGATGATGGCACGCTCCAAGCAGGCGGGCGTAAACGTGATGATGCTGACGGTCGACAGCATCACCGGCGGCAATCGCGAACGCGACAAGCGCACGGGCTTTTCGATTCCGTTCAAACTGAACCTTGCCGGCCTCACCCAGTTCGCGGTCAGGCCGGCTTGGGCAATCAACTATCTCATGCATGAACGCTTTCGTCTGCCGCAACTCGACAGCCACGTCGACATGAGCGGCGGCGCCATGTCGATAAGCCGCTATTTCACCGAAATGCTGGATCCTGCGATGTCATGGGCCGATGTCGCCGAAATGGTGCAGCATTGGGACGGACAGTTCTGCTTGAAAGGCATCATGTCGGTTCAGGATGCTCAGCGAGCAGCGGAGATAGGATGTACCGGCATCGTGATCTCCAACCATGGCGGCCGCCAGCTGGACGGCTCGCGCAGCGCATTCGACCAACTCGCCGAAATCGTCGACGCGGTCGGCCACAAGATCGACGTGATGATGGATGGCGGCGTTCAGCGTGGCACCCATGTGCTCAAAGCCTTGTCATTGGGCGCGAAAGCTGTCGGCCTAGGTCGATACTACCTATTTCCGCTCGCCGCCGCGGGCCAAGCGGGCGTCGAACGCGCGCTGGATTTGATGCGTAGCGAAATCGCGCGCGATATGACGCTTATGGGATGCACCTCCGTCGATCAGCTCACAAGACAGAACCTGCGCTTCCGTCAAAACGCCCCATATTAAATTGACCAGCGACCGAGCTCGCTGAAGCTTTGGCGACTTCGCCCGTGCCGCAAACGACCTATCGTGCCTGCGGGTTTGTAGAACCGGCTTCCTGATCGTAAAAACCTGCTGCGGGGGCGCGGCGTCGGTTCCATCAAGACGCAAGATCCGAATGGCGCCGGCCGATCTGTCGGTGCCGGACCGCATGCATGGCAGTGGCGAGCGGAACATCTGCGCTTGTGCAGAGTTAAGACGCGATGAAACATGATGGTGACCATCAGCCGGCGTCCAATCCATATTGACTGGCTTCAAGGGAAGATGCCGCAGATGGCGGCAAGGCCACCTGTTCGGGAGCTAAACGCTTGCTCCGTCATGCGAGTGTATGGGTTCGACTAATCTTTTGCCGACCCAGCGGACGGACCAGCTTTTCTCCGCTTTGGCTGCATCGGTTGTCACGTTTCCAATCACCCTACTCGCATGCGTCCTCCTTCTCAGACCGCCGAGGGCTGGCTCGTCTGCTCCCCGTCTTTTCATAAAGCGGAGGAGAAGTGTCGATGTCGAGCGCCACCGCCGCTCGGCTGAGCTTCGTTCAAAGAAATAGCTACCGGCCGCCTTGGGTTTCGAAATGCGAGAACTGCCAGCGCTCGCTTTTCCAAGCCTCGCAACCTGCATGCAGCTAGACAGCCATCGATAGTCAATGCCGCTCGGCAGCTTTCTGGGCATGATCAAGGCATCAGGCCCTCCAGCGTTGTGGAACAAGTTGCCGGTATCGGCCATTTGTTGTCCATGAAAACAGTCCTGTCGATGTCGCTGCTCGCCGTGGTCTTCACCGTTGGTGGTGTTGGCGCGCAGGAACTTCGGCGCGAAGCCATCGATTCCGCTTCCATTGCTTCCATCGCTGCAGAAAGGCCGACCAAGGCGCCCGCCGATCCAGATCCAGCGGTCGTGCGTCTTCAGGTCCTGCTCGACCGCGCGGGCTCGTCTCCAGGTGTGATCGACGGTTTCTACGGCGAGAATGTTCGCAAAGCCGTGGCAGGATTCGAAACGATGAACAGCCTTGTCGTCGATGGGAAGCCGGATCCGGAGGTGGTCGCCCGCTTGGAAGGCAATGCGCCCATCGTTGAGAGCTACGTCGTCTCGGCAGAGGATGCCACGGGTCTCGTCGACAGGATCCCTGAAGACTACGACGAGAAGGCGAAGATGCAGAGCCTTGGATATACCAGCGTTGCCGAGAAGCTTTCCGAGCGGTTCCACATGGACGTCGGCCTTATGCAAGCGCTTAATCCCTTTTCGCGGTTCGCTCCAGGTGACACGGTTTGGGTCGTGACACCCGGCCCTCCGCAAGAAGGAAAGGTCGAGAGGATCGAGGCCAACAAGCAGACAGGGCAGATCCTGGCCTATGCCGAAAACGGATCGCTGCTTGCAGTCTATCCTGCGACGATCGGAAGCGAAGACAATCCGGCCCCGTCGGGCAAGCACAAGGTGAAAGGCGTCGCGAGGATGCCAGCGTACAGGTACGACCCAAGGCTCAACTTCCGGCAGGGGAAGAATAACAAGGTTTTGACGATACCAAAGGGGCCGAACGGTCCGGTCGGCAGCGTCTGGATCGACCTGACCGAGCCGACTTACGGAATCCATGGGACGCCTGAACCAAAACTCATCGACAAGGTTGGATCGCACGGTTGCGTGCGCCTGACGAACTGGGACGCCGAAGAGCTGGCCGGAATGGTCAAGCCAGGAGTCATGGTGGAATTCGTCAATCAAGGTCCGGCCGCTCTTAAGTGAAGCGTATTGGCGGTAATGAGCGCCCCCCGGTCGCGGATTTTGGCCGCTCTTTCCGCTTTTGACGAGTGCTTGGCTCCCCGCAAGCGATGCCTGCGCGCCGCCTCAGAAGTGCACGGCGTTGTCAGGCGATCGACGCGCAAGGTATAGGAACTGTGGCGCGCTGCCGTTGGCCGAGTGTCCTGAGGCGATAGCGCACGACGATTGTGGCCGCACTGAGCATGTGCTCCGAATCCAGACAGCAGGGGCGCCGGTTTACACCGTGTTTACCAACCTAAAGGCGAAAAATAGCCCTATATGATTAATTGACTTCGCCTTCTAGCTGTACGAATTATCCCGCGGGCTGGAAAACGGAGGGTGTTGCCAATGGCAATCGTTTTTCAATCACACGGGGGTAGCGAGCAAAAGCGCACCGTTTCTATCTCAAGCCTTCGCGCCAGGCCGCCAGCGACAGGTGACGTCGCAGTCGACGAAGAGGCGGACTTCGGCTATTTCGTACCGCCACTGGATGCGCCCGAGAACTACTTGCCCAACACGGCGGAGACGGTTGGGGAACTCGATGAACTCGGCGCAATGTTGATCGATGTTGTCGCTACGCCGACGAGTGAAGATCCGACTGAAGATTCCACGCTCCCGCCGGTTCTCACATATTGGGGCCAATTCCTGGATCACGAGCTGACAGCCCGAACCGATCGCGAAGGGGCGATTTCGAGCATGGTCAACGCACACCCGCCTGTCGCCTCGTCGACAGTGGAGAGCCAGTTCAGGAACGCTCGCTCGCCCCGCTTCGATCTCGATAGTGTCTACGGCGGATCTGCCGTCGGCGACGGAATAGATGCAGACGTTGTCAAAGTGATTTCTGGTCTTCGCCATCCCACGCTGAAAGACAAAATGCGTGTCGGAACAGCGATCGAACCGGGGCCGTTGCCCGACATGCTCGACCAACATCGAGACCTGCCTCGGTATGGCCAGGTCCAGTCGTCTGTCCGGGAAGCGGCTTTACGTCTGGCTCAGGCGGCGATGACTCCTGAGGTGTTTCAGAAATTCTCTGATACGCTGCCCCAGCGCGCAATAATCGGCGATAATCGTAACGACGAAAATCTCGTCGTTGCGCAGTTCCATCTGAGCTTTCTTCGGTTCCACAACAAGGCCATCGACTACCTTGCGTCGCACGACACGGGCTGGATCGCCGATTTCAGCTCAGCGCAGGCTCTAACCAGACTCCATTATCAGTGGCTGATCGTTGATGGATATCTCCAGGGCGTGTGCGACCCGGCTGTGGTAGACCGCATCGTCAACGATCGGGCATCTCATTTCTTCAAGTTCAGAGCCGAATTCGATGCCCGAAGGCAGAATACCCGACTTGGAAATGCCTTGCCGTTAGAATTCTCCGCGGCGGCTTATCGGTTCGGTCATTCCATGGTCAGAGCCTTTTATGACTACAACAAGAACTTTGGGCGGCCGGGCACTGGTTTTCTACCGCGCGCCACCTTGCGGTTACTTTTCGAATTCACCGGCGGCGGCGGCAGGCTGGATGACGAGAAGAAGCTGCCCAAGAACTGGATAATCGACTGGGCGCGCTTTACAGGGGTCGATCCCCACGACGGGAGCGACGGCGAGCCGGCCCGTCTTGCCAGAAAGATCGACACGGAACTCGCTCCGCCATTGCATACGATGTTCAAGGAAGGCGAAGACCAGGACGACCAACAGCTCAAGGCGTTGTTCAAGAACCTGGCAAGGCGGAACCTTCGTCGAGGCTACAATCTCCGGCTCCCGACGGGCCAGGCACTACACAAGCATCTCAAACAAATCGGCGCAGTGGAGTCCTCGCCGATCCAAGATGTCTCAGCCCTGTTTACCACGAAGCCCGATTTGCAGAACTTCCTCGCCAGCACCGCGTCGCGCTTTCACGAACGCACACCGCTCTGGTTCTACATTCTGGCCGAAGCCGAGGCTGCAGGTGGAAACCGATTGGGCGAAGTTGGGAGCTGTCTCGTAGTCTTGACATTCGTGGGCGTGCTGCTTGCCGATCCCGACTCGGCCCTTTCGCGCGGGTTCACGCCCGATCAGAGCCCTCTCAAGATGCCGGACAACGCACCGATCGACTCGATCGCCAAGTGGATGCAGTTCGCCGCGGTTATGCAGTAGGGCTCTTGAGACTGCTGCCTCGCCGCGTCGCGGCGAGGCAAAGAGAGATACCTGCTGCTTTGGGAAATCACTGGACACGAGCCCAAAGCTGCCGCCGGTAGTGGCCGGCACGACCGTTTGACAAATCAGGATCGACACCGTCTAACCGGCGTTCTGACGGCGTCGTCTCCGCTGGTGTCGCTGATCCTGGGATCGGGATTGTGCCGGATGGACTGAAGGATGCCGAACCGGTCCTTCGAGCTGAAGACGGTTCAGGAGGATCGGTTCTAAGGATCGGATCGGTGTTGCCCGGAACAAACGAGTACGACCGGTGTCACGAACCCATGCCGCCGCCGAGCGTGTTACCGCAGGCGCAGAGTGAAAGCAGGATGCTGCAGCCGACCGCAATTGTTGTCACGGTCTTCCTCATCTTCTGTTTCCTTTTGCCATGATCAGGGTTGCTCACGGGTGCCGGGCGCGGCCTCGCGCTGATCGGCATCTTCAAGGTCGGTCGCAATCAGGAACGCGTCGGTATGCTCGCGTGCGGCTTCTCTCAGGGCGTCCAAGCTTGGAAGGTCGTCGCCTTCGATTTCACCGGCTTCCCGTTCGATCTCCCCCTTCGCCTGGATCCAGTGATCTTCCTGACGCCCTTCAGGTCGTCCTTCTCGCTCCCAAATGGCATGAGCTCGTCTCCGCACTTCGTCTTCGTGGATGGGGCCATGCCGTCTTCCATATTCATCAACGCTCTGGGATCGAGCGCCATTTTGCTCTCCTGCCATGTCATTACCTCCAATACCGATTTCTGGTGGAGACGGACGACCTCCCCAGCAGGTAGCCAATGCCGAAGGCTGCCGCGCCAATACCGAGGATGAGTGAGCTTGCGGCCTGCGGGTGGTCTGTGACGCCGACTGCGACAGCGTTAGCCTCCCGCTTGATTGCGGAGGCCGTGTCAGATGCGACTTTCCGGATGCCCTCAGGTTTTTCAACTGGCGATCCGGTGAAGCCGGCTTCGAGTTCATTTGCCATTGAGTTTTCCTTTCGTAAAAGGAGAACTGGCGGGGAGGGGTGTCGGTTCCTCAGGATTTTACCGGCCGATGCGGATAGGTGGTCCGGAGTTCCGGATCGCGTCCAATGGGGCGCATTTGCAGGCCGCGGCTTTAAGATCGCGGATAGATGCCATTCAGGCGTCTCTGAAAGAGCGGGCCAATGGCAATCGTCGCAAGAACTCCGGGCCATATGCGGCAGACGCATAGCTGCGGTGACGGATTGTTGCTGTTTTAAAACGATTGAAACACCTATATCCCAATCATCGAAACGACGCCGGGGCCAAGCACGGTTGCTGACGTCACAGCCCTCGGGAAAGGGGATTATCATGAACGTGGCACGCTCTTTCAACAACTGGCGCAAGTTCCGCCAGACCGTTTCCGAACTTGGCCGGATGTCCAGCCGTGAATTGCAGGATCTCGGCATCGACCGCGCCGATATCCGTAGCATCGCCCGGGCATCGATCGCTCGCTGACAGCGCTGCTCCAAGCTCGCCGACACTGCCGACGCCCGCTCATGCGGGCGTTTTCGCGTCAATTTTTCATGTTTCCGTATTCTCTAGAGCTTTTGCCGTCGCGAGCCTGGCGGCTTCGTGTTTCTTGCATAGCTGCAGTGCAACATTAAGCCTGTCAACCGCCGAGCGATGGCATATGATCTCTCTCTCCGAAGCAATTGCATGTCCTCCCGCAGAGCTTCGTGGTTCAGGCGGCCCCCTCCTCCTTCCAAGGGACGTCTATAGGAACGGCGGCACTCCTCCCAGTCGCTGTTCGCTTTTTTTGAGAAAGCCTGCCGCACCTCCTCCCGCGGCAGGCTTTTTCGTCTCTGGGCGCTGCTTGAGCATCACGTAGCGATGATAGTGCATGTGAATTATAATTCATGAGATGAATTATATTGACAGGTGCGGCGCATTGCGTATAGCTACCCCTACCGGACTTCGAGGAGGAAATCCGGTCATCACTGCGATCACCGGCGCCGGTCTGGCGCCCTTCGGGCTTTTTTGGGAGGGGCTATGGCCCCGAGGAGGACACTTGCGCACTTTTTTCAGCACGACCGCGATGGCGGTCCTTGCGTCGACGCTCTTTGCCGGTTCCACGGCTGCCGAAACGGAGAACCCGTTCCGCTGCAAGCCGGGCGAAAAATACGTCATGAACGTCATGGTGTCGGGCGTGGAATACTGGTTCCCTGTCTATGAAATGTTCAAGCAGGCCGGCCAGCAGCTCGGCTGTGAGACGGAATATACCGGCACGCCGGAATATGACGTCAACAAGCAGATCGCCACATTCGACCAGGCGTTGGCACAGAACCCGGCCGGCATTCTCGTTCATCCGATGAATTCCGATCCCTTCATTGAGCCAATCAACCGCGCGGTCGACCGAGGTACGGCGGTCGTCACGTTTGCGGCCGACTCGCCGCTTTCCAAGCGCGTCTCCTTCATCACCTCGGGCCACCCCCCCGGGGGCACCTATGCCGCCCACACGACCGCCGGGGAGATGGGCGGGCAGGGGGGATATGCGGGTCTCGAAAATCCGGGCCAGGGAAAACACGAAACGCGGAGCCGCGCACACCACACCCGGAGTGAAGAGAAGTGGCCGGACATGAAGCTCGTCGGCCGCGCTGCTTCCAACCAGGACCCGACCAAGGCTTATCAGGGGCTTTCGAGCCTTATCCAGGCCAATCCGAATCTCGGCGCGGTCTTCATGCCCGAAGCCAACTCGGCGATCGGCGCCGCACAGGCAAACAAGGAAAGCGGGGGCAAGGTCCTCGTCATGTGCGCAGATGTCAACGCCAACATCCTCGATATGATCAAGGCCGGTGAAGTCTTCGGCTCGATCAATCCGAACCAGGGCATGCAGGGCTATATGGGCTTCATGCTGCTGTGGTTCGCAGAGCATCCGGAACTGATCGACCCGATGAACGACGCCAAGCGCTCCGGATTCAACCCAATGAGCATCCCGGTCGTCGATAACGGCCTGTCGATTGTGACGGCGAAAAACGCCGACGATTTCTACTGGGACAAGTACCTGAAGCGTCGCGGCACGAAGGGTATCGAGGAATGAGCTTCTGAAAATCGACCATCCGCACCCTTCAGTGCGGATGGTCGTGATGGCGAGGGAGGAAGACGATGGCAGAGCCGGTACTCAGCATTCATGGCGTGACCAAGCATTTCGGGGCGGTGAAGGCGTTGACAGACGTCGATTTCACGCTGGAGCGTGGCGAAGTCCATGCGCTCTGCGGCGAGAACGGCGCCGGCAAATCGACGCTGATGAACATTATCGCCGGCGTGCTGCAGCCGAGCGAAGGTGAAATCCGCGTAGACGGCAAGGTCGTGCGCATATCGTCCCCTGCCGCCGCCCAATCGCTCGGCATCGGGCTCGTGCATCAGGAAATCGCGCTCTGCCCGGATGCGACCGTGGCTGAAAACATGTTCATGGCGGCGACCAACCGCCGCCGTGCCCCCTTCATGAACTATCGCGCGCTGGAGCGCGATGCACAGGCCGTCATGGATCGTCTCGCCGCGATCGACGTCCGCCGCAAGGTCGCGGACCTGCCGATTTCCAGCCAGCAACTCGTCGAGATCGCCAAGGCTCTGACGCTCGACTGCCGCGTGCTGATCCTGGACGAGCCTACCGCGGCGCTGACCGAGACCGAGACGCGGCAGCTTTTTGCAATCATCCGCGACCTTAAGGCGAACGGCATTTCGATCATCTATATCAGCCATCGCATGGCAGAGATTTTCAGCCTGTGCGACTGCGTTACCGTGTTTCGCGACGGCCGCTACGTGTGTACCGACCACATCGCCGACATCACGCCAGACGACGTGGTGCGCCGCATGGTAGGGCGCGAGATCACGCAGCTCTATCCGGACAAGCTCGGTGCGGACGACGCGTCCGGGGAGCCGATCCTCGAGGCCGACAATATTGGTGACGGCGCGCGGTTCCATGATGTGAGTTTCGACCTACGCAAGGGCGAGATCCTCGGGATCGGCGGCCTCATCGGCTCCGGCCGCACGGAAATCGCCGAAGGCATCTGCGGGCTCAGATCGCGCTCGGCGGGCACGGTGCGCCTGCATGGCAAGGCGCAGTCGATCCGCGCCTATTCCGATGCCGTGAAGGCCGGCATCGTCTATCTCTCCGAGGACCGCAAGGGGTCAGGCGTGTTTTTGGAAATGTCCATCGCACAGAACATCTCGGTACTGGACCTTAAGTCATTGACCAATCCGATCGGTCTGCTGAACCGTCGCGCGGAAGCCGCCCTGGCAGAGAATTTCGCGCGTCGGCTTGCGGTGCGCATGGGCGGCATTGAGGCGCCGGTCAAATCGCTCTCCGGCGGCAATCAGCAGAAGGTTGCGCTCGCCAAGCAGCTTGCGGTGAGGCCAAAGGTCATCCTGATGGACGAACCGACGCGCGGCATCGATGTCGGCGCGAAAACCGAAATCCACCGGCTGCTACGCGAGCTTGCGCGGTCGGGCATCGGCATCATCGTTATCTCATCGGAAATGCCGGAACTCCTCGGGCTATGTGACCGTGTGCTTGTCGTCCGGGAGGGGCGCATCGCCGGCGAGCTAGGCGTCGACGAGATGACGGAGGAGGCCGTGATCCGCCTCGCTTCGGGGGTGGGCACGGCAAAGGCGGCAAGCCATGCCGCGTGAGGACAAAGTGGGAGAAACGGGAATGGCAATCGACACCTTGGCGACAGGCGCGCCGAAGACAGCGTCCTTCAAACGCATTGGCACAATGCGCGAGGCGGGGCTGATCGCGATCATCCTCGCGCTGTGCGTGATCATGAGCGTTGCCTCGCCGCACTTCCTGACGCTTGGCAATTTCCGCGCCATGCTGATGAGCTTTTCCGTTGAAGGCATCGTCGTCGTGGGCATGACGATCCTGCTCATCGTCGGCGGCATCGACCTCGCGGTGGGCTCCGTGGTCTGCTTCGCGATGGTGCTCTCGGGCTCGCTCTTCCTCGCCGGGCTCGACCCGTGGACGGCCTCGCTCATCGGCATCCTCGCGAGCAGCACGATCGGTGGAATAATGGGCTTCTTTGTGACGGTCGTGGGTCTCAACCACTTCATCACCTCGCTTGCGGCAATGGTGATCGTGCGAGGCCTTTGCCTCATCATCACAAAGGGCACGCCGCTCTCGCTCTTCACGCTGCCGGCGGGCTTCAAGGCGGTGGGGCAAGGCACGCTTTACGGCGTACCCTATGTCATCTTGATCTTCGTCGCCGTCGTCATCCTGTTCGATTTCCTGCTGCGCCGAGCCACCGCCTTCCGCAAAGTCTTCTATACGGGCAGCAACGAGAAGGCCGCGCTCTATTCCGGCATCAAGACCAATCAGGTGAAATTCTGGGTGACCGTGCTATGCTCGACGCTCGCCGGTGTCGCAGGGGTTATCTACATGTCCCGCTTCGGCGCAGCGACCCCCACCTTCGGCGTTGGCATGGAACTCAATATCATCGCTGCGGCGGTGATCGGCGGCGCCTCGCTCAACGGCGGCTCCGGCACGATACTCGGCGCCATCCTCGGCATCGCGCTTCTATCTGTCGTCACGAGCTCTCTGATCCTGCTCGATGTTTCAGTCTATTGGCAGGACATGATCAAGGGGTGCATTCTGCTCGCTGCCGTTTCCATCGACCATTTCCTGCACAAGCAGAAAGCCGCCTGACATGCCAATTGCAAAATTGAAACCCAAGACGACAGTACCGCGCGAGGAGATTGTCATCGCCCGCCAGATGCACCAGGCGCTCGTCCTTCACTTTATGGAAGGCCTGACGCAGGCACAGATCGCCGGCCGGCTCGGCATCTCGCAAGCCACCGTCAACCGCCTCATCAAACGCGGCCGTCAGCTCGGCCTCGTCGAGATCAAGATCAAGTCCCCGGTCGAGCCGCTGGTCGACATGGAGGAGCGGCTTCTGGCACTCGGCGGCATCAGCCGCGCGATCGTGGTCCCGACCGTCTCCGACAATCCGCAGACCGCGCTCCAGGCAGTCGGGGAGGCGGCCGCTCGCCTCCTGATGGAGGAGCTCGACGACGGCGACACAATCTGCATCACTGGCGGCAAAGGGGTGAGCGCCGTCGTCGCCGGTATGCAGCCACCGCGCCGTTTTGATGTCGAGGTCATTCCGGCAACGGGCTGCGTCCAGGGCAAGCACTATACCGACGTCAACCACGTTTCGACCCTGATGGCCGACCGGCTCGGGGGGCGGTCCTACCAGATCCACGCGCCCCTCTTCGCCGACGATGCCGAGCAGCGGGCGATGCTGATCAACATGCGCTCTGTCGCCGACGTCTTCAAACGGGCGCGCGAGGCAAAGGTGGCGGTGGTCGGCATCGGCTCGATCCTAACGGACGACTCCAGCTATTACGACCTGCATCCCTCCTCGAGTACTGATCGGGTGGCGATCGAGCGCTCGGGCGCAAGTTGCGAATTGCTTGCCCACCTGCTCGATGACCAGGGCCGGGTCTGCGACTACAGCCTCAATCGTTCCCTGGTGTCGCTTACCCTGGCGGAATTCGCCTCGATCCCGATGAAGATCGGCGTCGCCAGCGGCCCGAACAAGGCGGGCCCGATCCTCAGCGTCCTGCGCGGCAACCATCTCGACACGCTTGTCACCGACGAGGCGACCGGGGCACGCATTCTTGAAATTGCATCCAAGGAAGGGGTTTCGGCATGAGCGGCGAACAACTGATCCGCGAGATCGGGCGCTCCGGCGTCAAGGCGTCGGCCGTCGGGCTCGGCACCTGGGCGATCGGCGGTTGGATGTGGGGGGGAACCGACGAGGCGCAGTCCATCGCCGCCATTCAGGCCTCGCTGGAGGCCGGCGTAACCCTGATCGATACAGCGCCCGCCTACGGGCTCGGCCGCTCGGAGGAAATCGTCGGCAAGGCGCTTGCCGGCCGGCGTGATAAGGCCGTGATCGCCACGAAATGTGGCCTCGTCTGGCACACGCAGAAGGGCAATCACTTCTTCGACCAGGACGGCAGGCCGGTTCACCGCTATCTCGGCGGGGACTCGATCGTCCATGAAGTGGAGGATAGCCTGCGCCGGCTCGGCACGGACTATATCGACCTCTACATCACCCATTGGCAGGACGTGACGACGCCGGTCGAGGAGACCGTCGCGGCGCTTCAGGAACTGCAGCGGGCCGGCAAGATCCGCGCCATCGGTGCCAGTAATGTCAAACGGTCCGTGCTTGAGCAGTACATAGCCACTGGCTCGCTTGACGCGATCCAGGAGCGGTACAGCATGATCGATCGAGAGATCGAGGCGGACCTTTTGCCGCTCAGCGTTGCAAACGGCGTATCGACGCTCAGCTATTCCTCGTTGGCGCTCGGGCTGCTTTCGGGCAGCATCGGGCCGAACCGGATCTTCTCCGGCGATGATCAGCGCAAGGACAATGCGCGCTTTTCCGTCGCCAACCGGCAGAAGGCCCGCGATTTCTCCGACGCGATCCGGCCCGTCGCGGAGCGTCACGATGCGAGCATCGCCCAGACGGTGATCGCCTGGACACTGGCGCAGCCTGGTGTGACCTTTGCCCTTTGCGGCGCGCGCAATCCGGCTCAGGCACTCGACAATGCCCGGGCCGGCACGCTTCGGCTGTCTCCGGAAGATCACGCGGCCATCGACGCCGCCCTATCGGAAAAGCTGGCCAACATCGACGGATAACGGATTGTCATGATGAACCGCGAACAGACATTGGACGGGCTTCGCCGAAGCCCGAAGGTCGACGTGTGCGTCCTTGGCGGCGGCATCAACGGTCTCAGCGTGTTCCGCGAGCTGGCGCTGCAGGGCGTCAACGTGCTCATCGTGGAAAAGGGCGACTATTGCTCCGGGGCCAGCGCTGGGCTCTCGCGCATGGTGCATGGCGGTCTGCGCTACCTGGAAAACGGCGAGTTCAACCTCGTGCAGGAATCGCTTGTCGAGCGCGACCGGTTGCTGCGCAATGCCCCTCACTATGTCGCCCCGCTGCCGACCATGGTGCCGATCTTCGATATCTTTTCCGGGCTGGCAAACGGCATCGTGCGTTTTCTTGGGCTCACCCGTCGGCCGAGCCGCCGCGGCACCGTCGCCATCAAGGCTGGACTGAGCATCTACGACTTCCTGACGCGCAAGCGCGCCCTGATGCCGCGCCATCAGTTCCGTGGTCGCAAAAGCCCGCTTTCGAAATGGCCGGGGCTCAATCCGGCGATCCGCAACTCCGCCACCTATTATGATGCCTGGGTCAGTCACCCGGAGCGCATCGGCATTGAGCTCCTGCGTGATGGGCTCTCGGCCGGCCCGAGCGCTGGGGCCCTGAACTATGCGACGATCGAGCATGCGCCGGCTGGGGAATTTCGGCTGCACGACGGCATTTCGGGCGAAACCTTGGCAATCAAGCCGTCACTGGTCGTCAACGCGACCGGCGGCTGGATTGACATCGCCAATGGCGCGCTCTTTCCTGAGGCAGCTCGTCCCGCGCCGCTGATCGGCGGCACGAAGGGCTCGCACCTCATCATCGACCATGCGGGGCTTCGCGACATGCTCGATGGTCACATGATCTATTACGAGAACGAGGACGGGCGCATCTGCATCCTCTTTCCTTATCTCGGCAAGGTGCTTGTCGGCTCGACGGATATCCGCGTGGACGACCCCGCAACGGTGCGCTGCGAGGCCGACGAGCGGGACTATATCCTGCAATCGCTCGCCTTCGTATTGCCCGGTGTCCGCATCCGCCCGGAAGAGATCGTCTTCCAGTTCGCAGGCGTGCGCCCGCTGCCGGCAAGCAATGACAGCTTCACCGGCCGCATCCCCCGTGACCATTATTGCACCGTTCTCGAAGGCCGCGACGGTGGTCCACCAGTGCTCTGCATGATCGGCGGCAAGTGGACGACCTTTCGTTCCTTCGGCGAACTCGCCGCCGATATGGCGTTGGAACGGCTTGACCGGAGCCGCCGCCTCGACACGGCGGACCGCACTTTCGGCGGCGGACGGGCATTTCCGATAGACCGTAGCGGCTGGATTCGGGACTTGTCGGAATCGACAGGCCTTTCCCTCGATCGCGCCGCAACGCTGTTCGAGCGCTATGGCACGGATGCCAAGGCCGTTGCCCGCTTCGCCGCCGCGGGGCCGGACAACCTCTTGCCTCATGCCGGCTACAGCGCCCGGGAGCTCCTGCATCTCATCCGTACGGAGGCGGTCGAGCATCTGGACGATCTGCTCCTCCGGCGCACGACACTTGCCATCACCGGCGAGCTTTCCCTCGACATGGCCGAGATCGCGCTCGACCTCCTCGCCGACGACAAAGGCTGGCCAGTGCAGCGCAAGGACGAAGAGCGCACCCGTTTTCTCACCCTCATGCGCGAGCGCCACGGCGTCGCGGAGGCAACCCTTTCCGCAAGGAACAAACAAAGGAGTGAACCATGCGAGACAACCGCAAGATCCGGATGAATCGGCTGTTCGGCAACGGCCGTTGCCTGGACGTGGCGATCGATCACGGCGTATGCAACGAACCGTCCTTCCTCGATGGACTGGAGAACATGCCGGCCATCGTGAAGGCGCTCGTCGATGCGAAGCCGGATGCGATCCAGATGAACTACGGCCAAGCCGACCTGCTGCAGGATATATCCGGCAAGGAGAAGCCGGCGCTCGTCATGCGCATCGACATGGGCAACCCCTATAACCGGATCCGCCATCGCGACATGTGGGCGGTGTTGCAGAACGAGGCGGAGCCGCTGATCGGCGCGTTGCAGATGGATGCCGCCTGCGTAGTAGTCAACCTCTTCATGCTGCCGGACGAGCCGGATCTCTTCCGCCAGTGCGTGCAGAACATTTCTCGCGTACGGGCAGACTGCGAAAAGTACGGCGTGCCGCTGATGATCGAGCCGCTCGTCATGCAGCCAGTCACCGAACGCGGCGGCTACATGGTCGATGGCGATGCCGACAAGATCGTCACGCTGACGCGGCTTGCCCGCGAGATGGGCGCGGACATAGTCAAGGCGGATCCGACGGCGAATGCGGAAGACTTTCACCGCGTGGTCGAGGCTGCGCGCTGCCCGGTTCTGGTGCGCGGCGGCGGCAAGGAAGACCTGCGCGCTGTGTTCGCCAAGTCCGCGGCCTTGATGCGGCAAGGCGCGGTGGGCATGGTCTATGGGCGCAACGTAGTCCAAGAGAGCAA
>NZ_JABEPH010000007.1:0-40600 GCF_013004495.1 Rhizobium sp. SEMIA 4085 | reverse complement strand
GGATGTTGCAGCCATCTAACATTTCGGGAAAAGGCTTACAACCCTGGGCGAATCGGTCTCTACTCCCCGAGCCGCTTGCCTGACCAGGGAGACTTGTCGTTAGGCTCGCGGCGATAATCGTCCTCGTCAAGATCAACAACTTTTGAATCCGGCTTGGATTGGTTGCTGAATCCGGACGATCGCGACGCGCTAGAGCCTCTCGCCGCCTCAACGATAACGAATCGCTTGCGGATGTAGTTCCAGGCAAGATCACGAACGGCCGGGATGAAAAGCGCGATGGCGATAATGTCCGAAATAAATCCCGGAACGATGAGAAGCAGCGACGCGATGACGAGCATGGCTGGCCGCAGAAGCTCCCGGCCAGGTATTACGCCGTTTCTCCCCTCGCTCGACATACGCTGCAGGATGCCGATCCCCTGGCGACGAAGCAGAGCCATGCCGATCACAACGCTCAGCACGACGAGACCAAGGGTTGCCAGTAGGCCGACTGCGCGCC
Source organism: Rhizobium sp. SEMIA 4085 (assembly GCF_013004495.1). Lineage (NCBI taxonomy): Bacteria > Pseudomonadati > Pseudomonadota > Alphaproteobacteria > Hyphomicrobiales > Rhizobiaceae > Rhizobium > Rhizobium sp. SEMIA 4085. The sequence continues at coordinate 40,104 of NZ_JABEPH010000007.1, read as the reverse complement.
CGACGATTACGAAGCCCGCTATCTCCGCCAGCGGCAGCAGCAGCACAAAACCTGGTAGCATTGCAAGTCGCATCGTCTCTCCAACCGGCGCTCGCCGGGCCTCAATGGCAATCGCAAGATTGCGGCTATTTGAATCATCTGTCTATGCGGACTATATGGGAGTACAAATCATAGATGTTAACGGTGGCTGCGGCACGATATGAGTTCAAACGACTTCATCACTTTGTTTTTCCTTGTGGCGGCGGTGCTGATTTTTTTCCAGCTCCGCAGTGTTCTGGGACGCCGCACGGGAAATGAGAAGCCGCCGCGCGATCTCTTTACGCCGCGCGATGCCGCCGGTCCTGAGCATTCCGATGCCGGCAAGGTCGTGACGCTTCCGCGCCGCGATACGCCTGCAGAGGAAGAAGGCCGCTTTGCAGTGGTCGACGCTTTTGCGGCCCCCGGTACGCCGCTCAATGAGCCCCTGCGTGCGCTCAGTAAAGCCGACCCAGCCTTCGCACCTAAGGAATTTTTGAACGGCGCGAAGATGGCTTACGAAATGATCGTCATGGCTTATGCCGACGGTGACAGAAAGACGTTGAAGAATCTTTTGTCCCGCGAGGTCTATGACGGTTTTGATGCGGCCATCGCAGATCGCGAGGCCAAGGGCGAGAAAGTGAAATCCACCTTTGTCGGCATCGATAAGGCGGACATCACACAGGTGGAAGTCAAAGGCAGCGAGGCACAGATTACGATCCGTATCGCCAGCCAGCTGATCTCCGCGACCTACGACAAAGCTGACAAGCTGATAGAAGGCGATGTCGAGAACGTTGCCGAAGTCAACGATATCTGGACCTTTGCCCGCGATACGCGATCGCGCGATCCCAATTGGAAACTCGTGGCGACCGAATCGGAAACATGAGTGACGATAAAGCGGGCTTCGTTCTGCAAGCTGCCGGTTTCGATGAACTCAAGGGCTGGAAGGATGATGATCCCTCCAGCCTTTTTGAAGTCATGGAAGCGTGCCGCAGCCAAGTTACCGGCACGAAACCCTACCGCACCGGATCGCTCGGCCTGAGCACCGACGATCTTTTGCCTCTGCTTAAGGCAGCCCGAAATGCGAAACCCGCATCTGCTTCGGAAGCCCGATCCTTCTTTGAGCAGAACTGTCGGCCGTTCTTTATCAAAAAACTGGACGGTGGCCGGGGTTTCGTTACCGCTTTTTACGAACCGGAAATCGCCGTTTCCGACAAGCTCGATTCTACTTATCGCTTCCCGTTCTACCGGCGACCCGATGATCTGATCGAGCTCGACAATAGCAACCGCCCCGTAGGCCTCGATTCATCCTATGCCTTTGGTCGCCTCCAGGATGGAGAGATAAGCGCCTATCCCGACCGGCAAGCGATCGACCAAGGCTTCCTCGACGGTCGAGGCCTTGAAATCGCCTGGGCGAAATCCAAGGTCGATGTCTTCTTCGTGCATGTGCAGGGCGCGGCGCGATTGCGCTACCCGGATGGACGGAAGGCGCGTATCACATATACGGCAAAGGCCGGGCATCCTTTCTCCGCCATCGGCAAGCTGTTGGTCGACCGCGGCGAAATCGACCGTGCGAACATTTCCATGCAGTCGATTCGCGCCTGGCTCGCAGCGCATCCAGAGCAGGTCGATGATGTTCTCTGGCACAATCGGTCCTATATTTTCTTCCGCGAGGCGCCGGTTGCCGCGTCTAAAGCTGGACCAGTTGCTGCAGCGAAAGTGCCGTTGGTCGCCGGACGGTCGCTTGCCGTCGACCGCCTGATACATACCTTCGGTTTTCCCTTCTTCATCCGTTCCGAAAGCCTGACCCATCTTGATAAGGGTAGGCCGTTCCAGCGTTTGATGCTTGCCTTGGACACTGGCTCCGCGATCGTCGGTCCTGCGCGTGGCGATATTTTTACGGGTTCCGGCGATGAAGCGGGCGAATTGGCGGGTACGGTGCGCAACGACGCGGACTTTGCCATCCTCATTCCGAACGCTGCGGCTGGAAGGTTCGGCTGATGACGCGAGACCGCAAGCTCAGCACGGACGAGCGAATTCTATGGGGCAAGGTTGCGCGCAGTACGCGGCCGCTCGCCGGCAAGAAGGGCGAGTTGACTGAACTCGATGCCTTTCTTGTGGAAACCGAAGCCGAGGTCGCGAATGCCGTACAGAAATCATCTGCCGACACGGAAATGCAAGCTGCAGCGCTGCCCGCGGCAGCGAAGCAGCCTTCCGGCACCCACCATCCACTGGAGCGGCCCGTCAAACGCAAGATCGCCAAAGGCCGGCTGGCACTAGAGGCGCGTATCGATCTCCACGGCCTCGTGCAAAGCCAAGCCCACGTCATGCTTCTCGATTTCCTCATCCGCGCGCACGAGCGCGGCATGCGGCATGTGCTGGTGATCACCGGCAAGGGCAGTTCGATGGGGAGCGAAGGTGCGTTGAAACGGGCTGTACCGCTCTGGTTTTCGAAGCCGGAATTCCGCTATCTGATCTCGTCTTACGAAGCGGCTGCGCACCACCACGGCGGCGAGGGCGCGCTTTATATCCGGCTCTCCCGGCGGCAGGGGGACAGGTCATGACGCCGTTCGGCGAAGCTGTTCGAAAGCTTCGGGCGCGCAAAGGCGTGTCGCAAAAGCAGATGGCAGCGGCGCTCAACGTCTCGCCTGCCTATCTCTCCGCACTCGAACATGGAAAACGCGGCTTGCCGACCTTCGACCTGCTTCAGCGGATCGCCGGCTATTTCAACATCATCTGGGATGAAGCTGAGGAACTCTTCCTGCTCGCCCGCGCATCGGACCCGCGCGTGGTGATTGATACCGCAGGTCTCCCCCCCGAATATACGGCTTTTGCCAATCGTTTGGCGGGCCGGATTCGCAACCTTGACAGTGCAGCTTTGGCCGAGCTCGCCGCTACGCTTGAAAATCTCGGCAAAGCTGACGGAAAAGCGTCATAATCCCCTGCTTTATGCCGGATTCCCAGGCTCTGCCATTGGGAATGGCGTCCAAAAACCCTATATTCCGAAATGAAAAAGGCCGGTGATTCGCAAGGCTCTCCGGGCTCCTACAACAGGGAAATTCAAAGACAGCATGACCGATATACCAGCGACGGAAAACGGCGTTAGCACCGAATATGGCGCGGATTCCATCAAGGTCCTCAAGGGACTTGATGCCGTGCGTAAGCGCCCCGGCATGTATATCGGTGACACCGACGACGGTTCCGGCCTGCATCACATGGTTTATGAGGTCGTCGACAACGCAATTGACGAGGCGCTGGCCGGCCATGCCGACATCGTCACCGTCACGCTCAACCCCGACGGCTCGGTCACCGTGACCGACAACGGCCGCGGTATTCCAACGGATATACACACCGGCGAAGGTGTTTCCGCAGCCGAAGTCATCATGACGCAGCTTCATGCCGGCGGTAAGTTCGACCAGAATTCCTACAAAGTTTCCGGCGGCTTGCATGGCGTCGGCGTCTCGGTCGTCAACGCGCTGTCGGTCTGGCTGAAACTGAAGATCCGCCGGCAGGGTAAGATTCATGAAATGAGCTTCACGCATGGCGTTGCCGATGCGCCGCTCAAGGTGACGGGTGAGGCGGGCAGCGACACAGGCACGGAAGTCAGCTTCATGCCGAGCACCGGAACCTTCACGATGACGGACTTCGATTACGGCACGCTGGAGCACCGCCTTCGCGAGCTTGCCTTCTTGAATTCCGGTGTCCGCATTTTGCTGACAGACAAGCGTCATTCGGACATCAAGCAGGAAGAAATGCGTTATGACGGCGGCCTAGAGGCCTTCGTTTCCTATCTCGATCGTGCCAAGAAACCTCTGGTCGACAAGCCTGTCTCCATTCGCGGCGAAAAGGACGGAATTACCGTCGAAGTCGCAATGTGGTGGAACGACAGCTATCATGAAAATGTGCTCTGCTTCACCAACAATATTCCACAGCGCGACGGCGGCACGCATATGGCCGGCTTCCGCGCCGCGCTGACGCGCCAAGTTGTGTCCTATGCCGATAGCTCCGGTATTACCAAGAAGGAGAAAGTCACACTCCAGGGCGAAGACTGCCGCGAGGGCCTGACGGCTGTCCTTTCGGTGAAGGTGCCGGATCCGAAGTTCTCGTCGCAGACGAAGGACAAGCTGGTTTCCTCGGAAGTCCGTCCGGTGGTCGAAAGCCTCGTCAATGAAGCGCTCAGCACATGGTTTGAAGAGCATCCGAGCGAGGCCAAGGTGCTCGTCGGCAAGGTCGTAGAGGCCGCCGCGGCCCGCGAAGCGGCTCGTAAGGCCCGCGAACTGACGCGCCGCAAAGGTGCGCTCGATATCGCCTCGCTGCCTGGCAAGCTTGCCGATTGCTCCGAGCGCGACCCTGCGAAGTCCGAAGTCTTCCTCGTCGAGGGTGACTCCGCGGGCGGCTCTGCAAAACAGGGACGTTCCCGTGAAAACCAGGCGATCCTGCCTCTGCGAGGCAAGATTCTCAATGTCGAGCGTGCCCGCTTCGACAAGATGCTCTCCAGCCAGGAAATCGGCACGTTGATTACCGCGCTCGGCACGGGGATCGGCAAAGACGAGTTCAGCGCCGACAAGCTTCGCTACCACAAGATCATCATCATGACGGATGCCGACGTCGACGGTGCCCACATCCGCACGCTTCTGCTGACATTCTTCTTCCGTCAGATGCCGGAGCTGATCGAGCGCGGCCATCTCTACATCGCCCAGCCGCCGCTCTACAAGGTTTCGCGCGGCAAGTCCGTTCAGTACGTGAAAGACGAAAAGGCGCTAGAAGATTATCTGATCGGCCAGGGCCTTGAGGATGCGGCGCTGAGGCTCGCAAGCGGCGAAGTCCGCGCCGGTCAGGATCTGCGCGAAGTTATCCTCGATGCATTGCGCCTGCGTGCGTTGCTCGAAAACCTGCATTCCCGTTACAATCGCGCTGTCGTTGAGCAGGCGGCAATCGCCGGGGCACTGAACGCCGAAGCGGTCAGCGATCGTGCCAGGGCCGAACAGCTCGCGACTGACGTCGCCAAGCGACTAGACATCATCGCCGAGGAAACCGAGCGCGGCTGGGAAGGCGGCCTGACCAGCGAAGGCGGGTTGCGGCTTGAGCGAATGGTGCGCGGCGTCAAGGAAGTCGTCGTGCTCGACATGGCGCTGATTGGATCGCAGGATGCGCGACAGATTGATCAGCTCTCGTCGCGCCTCAAAGAAATCTACCAGAGCCCACCGGCGCTTTCGCGCCGCGACGGAGATACCGAAATTTCCGGTCCGCGCGCTCTGCTCGATGCAATTTTTGCAAGCGGCCGCAAGGGACTGACGATGCAGCGCTACAAGGGCCTTGGCGAAATGAATGCCGAGCAGCTCTGGGAGACGACGCTCGACCCGAACGCCCGTTCGCTGCTACAGGTCAAGGTAAACGACGCGACGGATGCGGATGGCCTTTTCGCCCGGCTGATGGGCGACGAAGTCGAGCCGCGCCGCGAATTCATTCAGGATAACGCGCTCAGCGTTGCAAATCTCGATATCTAATTGATTTCTTGTACAAAAAGGCGCGTTCATGGCGCCTTTTTCTTTCACAGAATCAATTAGCAACGAATTTTCCGTTGAAGGCCACCTCCGCAAGCGGCATGCGCTGACTTGGCACTTCGCGTGCCTGGTTGCGCTCCGACAGAACGCTCTTGTCGCCAAGGCGGCCGATGGCTATTCCGGCCTCGACGCGATAGCCTTCCGGAATGGCGAAGGCTAGCCTGATTTCGTCATGTTTGATTCCGCCCATGCCATGGGCGTAGAAGCCGGAAAAGCGTGCCTGGAGGGCGAGATGCCCCCACGAGGCACCAGCGTCGAACGAATGCGTATAGCGCGGTTTGTTCTCCGAGAAAGCGCCACTAAAACTGCGTGAGACAACGAAGATCAGCGCGCAAGCATTTTTTGCCCATTCCTGGTTCGATTCCACGAGCAGGCTAAGATGCTTCTCGAAATGTTCCGTGCCCCTAAGGGCGTAGATGAAGCGCCAAGGCTGCTGGTTGCCGGAAGATGGCGCCCAATGAGCTGCGTCAAGGATCGTCAGCAATTGCTCTTCGGCTATGGTTTCGCCCGTGAAAGCACGTGGCGACCAGCGATCGAGAAACATCGCATCGATCGGATATTCGGATGTGCGGCTATTGGCTTCGGTCATCTTGTTTCCGGATAGTGGTTGAGGGGCTGGAGCGAATGATATTGCCCGCGAACAGAACTTTGCAAGCAAACCCGTCGCCGCAGATGCTTCTCCCTTCATTCAATCCGGCGTGCCAAATTCAGTTCCGGCGAATTTTTTAACAATGCGTACCGCTTCAGCAAAAAGCCGTAATGACACGCTTAGTCGACTGGTCCATAGGTGATGGTAGTCCGTTTTCGATGAGGAGGAGATTTTATGAAGCTGATGCGCGTTGGCGAACCAGGTCGTGAAAAACCGGCGCTACTCGATTCCGATGGCAAGATCCGCGACCTTTCGGCGCATGTTTCCGACGTCGCTGGCGAGGCGATTTCGCCGGCCGGCCTGGCAAAAATCGCAGCGCTCGACGCGAAAAGCCTTCCGGAATTGGCTCCGGGCCGCATCGGTGCCTGTGTTGCAGGCACGGGCAAATTCATCTGTATTGGCCTGAATTTCTCTGATCACGCTGCCGAAACTGGCGCAACAGTTCCGCCGGAACCGATCATTTTCATGAAGGCCACCTCCGCGATCGTCGGTCCCAACGATAACGTCGTCATCCCGCGTGGTTCCGAAAAGACTGATTGGGAGGTCGAACTCGGCGTTGTGATCGGAAAGACCGCAAAATATGTCACCGAGGCCGAAGCGCTGGACTACGTTGCCGGCTATTGCGTCTCCAATGATGTCTCGGAGCGCGCATTCCAGACGGAACGCTCCGGGCAGTGGACGAAGGGCAAATCCTGCGACACCTTTGGCCCAATTGGCCCCTGGCTCGTTACCAAGGACGAGATCGCCGATCCGCAGAATCTCGGCATGTGGCTGAAGGTCAACGGCCAGACGATGCAGAACGGCTCGTCGAGGACGATGGTCTACGGGGTCGCTTATCTGGTCTCTTATCTCAGCCAGTTCATGTCGTTGCAGCCTGGCGATGTCATTTCCACCGGTACGCCGCCGGGCGTGGGCATGGGTTTGAAACCGCCGCGTTACCTCAAGGCTGGCGATGTCGTCGAACTCGGAATCGAAGGCCTCGGCACGCAGAAGCAGACCTTTGTCGCGGATCGCTGAAGCTGTCCGATCCTTAATAAATGTGAGTGTATTATTTGCCGGGAATCACTTTTCCCGGCATTTCTTTTCGCGACACGGCTGCATTTGTTGCTATGCAACAAATAAGCCTGTTACTCTCAATTGAAGTGCCCGCAAACGATGGAAAGAAGTAGATGGTCTGCCTGACGGCGCTGTCCTTTCCGGCAAAAGAAAGGTGGCGCAACTCATGTTTTATCAGCTTTATGAATTGAACCATGCAGCGATGGCGCCGTTCCGCGCTGCCGCTGATGCGATGAGGCTTGTTTATGCCAATCCGCTTAATCCTTTTTCGCAGACGCCGTTTGGCCGCACGATCGCCGCAAGTCTCGAGATGTTCGAGCGGACGACGCGCCGCTACGGCAAGCCGGAGTTCGGATTGAAGGAAACGGTCGTCGGCGACAGCAAGGTGGCAGTGCGTGAAGAGATCGTCTGGTCGCGTGCTTTCTGCAATCTTTTGCATTTTGCGCGCAACACGCCTTCCGGCCACCGTGATCCCCGAATCTTAATCGTTGCACCGATGTCCGGTCACTATGCAACGCTGCTTCGCGGTACGGTCGAAGCGCTGCTTCCGAGCGCCGATATCTACATCACCGACTGGGTCGATGCCCGCATGGTGCCGATGACGGAGGGAACCTTCGATTTCGATGACTATGTTGATTATGTCATCGAGATGCTGCATTTTCTCGGCCCCGATACGCACGTCATTGCCGTATGTCAGCCCTCCGTGCCTGTGCTGGCCGCCGCCGCCGTCATGGAAGAGGCAAACGACCCGTTGTCACCGTCGTCAATGACACTGATGGGCGGACCGATCGATACTCGCATCAATCCGACAGCGGTCAATAAACTCGCAGAAGAGAGACCGCTGACGTGGTTTGCCGAAAACGTCATCATGAATGTGCCATGGCCACAACCAGGCTTCATGCGGCCGGTTTATCCGGGTTTCCTGCAACTCTCGGGTTTCATGTCGATGAACCTCGACCGGCACGTGGTCGCACACAAGGAGTTCTTCATGCATCTCGTGAAGAACGACGGTGAGCCTGAAAAGCACCGCGATTTCTACGACGAGTATCTTGCCGTGATGGACCTGACCGCGGAATTCTACCTGCAAACGGTCGATCAGGTGTTCATGAAGCACTCCCTGCCGAAGGGCGAGTTGATTCATCGTGGCAAGCGCGTCGATCCGGCCGCAATCCGCAATGTCGCGCTGCTGACAGTGGAAGGCGAGAACGACGACATCTCCGGTGTGGGCCAGACGAAGGCGGCGCAGACGATCTGTGTCAACATCCCCGACGACATGCGCATGCACTACCTTCAGCCCGACGTGGGCCACTACGGCGTCTTCAACGGATCACGCTTCCGCCGCGAGATCGCGCCGCGTATCGTCAACTTCGTCCGCGAGCACTCTCGTTCTGGAAAACTCAGCGTCAAGCGCGTCATCAGGGGCGGCAAATCCGCCTGAGTTAGAGGATGCTGATTTAATCTTGCCTGTTCAAGGCCTTGTCCGATTTCGCGGGCAATCGTCTTGAAGGGTTGGCCAGCGGTAACCACATCGATTTTCAGCGCTCGGTATTCTGCCGGGCGCAGAAAGCGAGGATACCGCACGATGAACCAGTCAGCATTGCTTCGCCCGGATTGGACTCCGGCTACCGTTGCGTTGATGGTGCTCGGCTTCGTGGTCTTCTGGCCTCTGGGCCTGGCCATGCTTGCCTATATCATCTTCGGCGAGCGGCTTCGCGGTTTCAAGCGCGAAGCGAACAACGCGACTGACGGCTTTTTTGCCGGCTGCCGCCGTTCGCATGGCCGCTACCGCCCGCATTTTTCGACCGGCAACGTCGCCTTTGACGATTGGCGGAAGGCCGAGCTTGACCGCCTCGAGGAAGAGCGCCGTAAGCTCGATGAAATGCGCGAGGAATTCGATACCTACATGCGCGAGCTTCGTCGCGCCAAGGATCAGGACGAATTCGACCGTTTCATGCGCGACCGAAAGAATGCAAAGCGCGATGACAATGGCCCGGTTGCCGAATTTCAGACGCCTTAACGTGTCAGTAGATGATCAACAGACCGGCATCAGCGATGCCGGTTTTTCTTTGCCCGGATTTGTTGCGAATCGTATAGAAAAAGCGCTTATGTTTCCGCTCCTTTCCAAGTCGCAACGGACTGCTGCACGAAAACCTGCCCCGCCCGAAACGCGGACGCTGGACGTCGCAGGCAGGCTGATGCCGCTCACGATCAAGCAGCATGATCGCGCAACCCGTATTACGCTGCGCATCGAGCCCGGCGGCAGAGCGCTGAAAATGACGGTTCCGAAGGGCCTTGCGCAGCGCGAGGTCAACGCCTTCCTCGACCGTCATCAGGGATGGCTGTTGACGAAACTGGCAAAGTTCTCCGTCGACAATACCCTTCACGATGGCGGCGAGATCCTTTTGCGCGGCATCAAGCACCGGATCGAACATACCGGCAGTCTGCGCGGCCTCACCGAGGCAGTCATGGTTGGCGACCGGCATGTGCTGAAGGTCAGCGGCCTACCGGAACATCTTGGCCGCCGGATCGCAACCTTTCTTAAGAAGGAGGCGCGCTCTGACCTCGTGCGGCTCGCGCACTTCCACGCACGTTCGATCAAGGCGCCGATCAAGTCGATTTCCATGAAAGACACGCGCAGCCGTTGGGGCTCATGCTCGTCGGAGGGAAATTTGAGCTTTTCCTGGCGCGTCGTCATGGCGCCGGCCTCGGTGATCGATTATCTAGCGGCCCACGAAGTGGCGCATCTCAGAGAAATGAATCACGGCCCGCATTTCTGGGCGCTTTGCCAAAAGCTCTGCCCGCATATGGAAGATGCGAAAACCTGGCTGAAACGCTACGGAAGCCAGCTTCACGCAATCGACTTTGATTGAGCGTTTAGCCGCGGGAAATTAAGCCTTAGTCGCAAATTGGCTCGACTCTTTTGCCTTTTCGTGTCACTTCGCTGCCATGAAACCCGATATCAAAATCTGCGGCCTGAAGAGCGCTGAAGCGATCGAGCGCGCGGTGTATCGCGGCGCGAACCATATCGGTTTTATCTTCTTCGAAAGAAGTCCTCGTTATATCGAGCCGGACGTTGCCGGAAAGCTTGCCGATGCTGTCCGCGGCAAAGCCAAGATCGTCGCCGTCACCGTCGATCCGACGAATGATGAACTCGATGAAATCGTAGCGCTTTTGAAGCCGGACATGATCCAACTTCACGGCAACGAGAGCCCGGAACGCGTCTTGACGATAAAGGCCGTCTACGGTCTCGCGATCATGAAGGTATTCTCTGTTCGCAGCGCCGATGATCTGAAGCGGGTTGAGGCTTATATTGGGATAGCCGACCGGTTTCTCTTCGACGCCAAGCCGCCGAAGGGGTCCGAATTGCCGGGCGGCAACGGGGTTTCCTTCGATTGGAGCCTGCTCGGCCAGCTTGACGATAGCGTGGATTACATGCTTTCCGGTGGGCTGAACAAGGACAACATCGCCGAGGCGCTGACGATCACCAAGGCGCCGGGCATCGACGTATCCTCCGGCGTCGAAAGTGCACCCGGCGTGAAGAGCGTTGCCATGATCGATGATTTTTTCGATGCGGTCGAGAAGGCTTGCGAGCCTGAAACGGTCTCAGGGAGTTGAGAGTGAACCAGACGCTAAAACCGAATTCCTTCCGTTCCGGTCCCGATGAGGATGGCCGTTTTGGCATCTATGGCGGCCGTTTCGTTGCCGAAACGCTGATGCCGCTGATCCTCGATCTACAGGAGGAATGGAACAAGGCGAAGGACGATCAGGAATTCCAGGCGGAACTGAAACATCTTGGCAGACACTACATCGGCCGTCCGAGTCCGCTTTATTTTGCTGAGCGCCTGACTGCCGAGCTTGGCGGCGCGAAGATCTATTTCAAGCGGGAAGAGCTGAACCACACGGGTTCGCACAAGATCAACAACTGCATCGGCCAGATCCTGCTTGCCAAGCGCATGGGCAAAACGCGCATCATCGCTGAAACTGGTGCGGGCCAGCATGGGGTTGCCTCTGCAACGGTCGCCGCCCGCTTTGGCCTTCCCTGCGTCGTCTATATGGGCGCGACGGATGTCGAGCGCCAGGCGCCGAACGTTTTCCGCATGAAGCTGCTTGGCGCCGAGGTGAAGCCGGTGACAGCAGGTCACGGCACGCTGAAGGATGCGATGAACGAAGCCCTGCGCGACTGGGTCACCAATGTCGATGACACCTACTATCTGATCGGCACCGCAGCCGGGCCGCATCCCTATCCGGAAATGGTTCGCGATTTCCAGGCGGTCATCGGCGCGGAAGCCAAGGAGCAGATGATGGAGGCCGAAGGACGTCTGCCGGATCTTGTCATCGCTGCGGTTGGCGGCGGTTCGAATGCAATCGGCATCTTCCATCCGTTCCTGGATGACGAAGGCGTAAAGATCGTCGGCGTCGAAGCCGGCGGCAAGGGTTTGCAAGGCGATGAGCACTGCGCTTCAATCACGGCCGGCTCGCCGGGTGTCCTTCACGGCAATCGCACGTATCTGCTCCAGGACGGTGATGGTCAGATCAAGGAGGGCCACTCGATTTCGGCCGGCCTCGATTATCCCGGCATCGGCCCCGAGCATTCCTATCTGAACGATATTGGCCGCGTCGAATACGTGCCGATCATGGATCACGAGGCGCTCGATGCCTTCCAGACGCTGACCCGCCTCGAGGGTATCATTCCGGCGCTTGAGCCGTCGCATGCGCTGGCCGAAGTCATCAAGCGCGCGCCGAGAATGGGCAAGGACGAGATCATCCTGATGAACCTCTCCGGCCGCGGCGACAAGGACATCTTCACCGTCGGCAAGATTCTGGGAATGGGTGTGTAAGTCATGACCGCACGTATGGATAAACGCTTTGCCGATCTGAAGGCTGAAGGCCGTCCGGCGCTCGTGACCTATTTCATGGGCGGCGACCCGGACTACGAGACCTCGCTCGGCATCATGAAGGCGTTGCCGGAAGCCGGTTCTGATGTCATCGAACTCGGCATGCCGTTCTCCGATCCGATGGCCGATGGCCCGGCAATCCAGATGGCTGGCCAGCGCGCGCTAAAGGGCGGACAGACGCTTAAGAAGACGCTGCAGCTGGCAGCCGATTTCCGTAAGGGTGACAACGCGACGCCGATCGTGATGATGGGCTATTACAATCCCATCTATATCTACGGGGTCGAGAAGTTCCTGGACGATGCGCTCGCATCAGGCATCGATGGCTTGATCGTCGTCGATCTTCCGCCGGAAATGGATGACGAGCTTTGCATTCCAGCAATCAGGAAGGGCATCAATTTCATCCGTCTGGCAACGCCGACGACCGATGACAAGCGCCTTCCGACGGTACTGAAGAACACGTCTGGCTTTGTCTACTACGTTTCGATGAACGGCATCACCGGTTCGGTCCTGCCTGATCCATCGCTGGTCTCCGGGGCCGTGAAGCGCATCAAGCAGCATACCAATCTGCCCGTTTGCGTCGGTTTCGGCGTCAAGACTGCCGATCACGCCAAGGTCATCGGCAGCTCCGCCGATGGCGTCGTGGTTGGTACGGCCATCGTCAATCAGGTGGCGATGAGCCTGAGCAGCGACGGAAAGGCCACAGCAGATACAGTCCAGGCCGTGGCCACCCTCGTCCGTGGTCTTTCATCCGGAACGCGTTCGGCGCGCCTTGTTGCTGCCGAATAGTGTCCCCACATTGGCTGTAGTCAATCAGGAGTTTTCGACTTGAACTGGATCACCAACTACGTTCGCCCGCGCATCAATTCCATGCTGGGCCGTCGTGAAGTGCCGGAGAACCTCTGGATCAAGTGCCCGGAAACGGGCGAGATGGTCTTCCACAAGGATTTGGAAGACAACAAGTGGGTCATTCCGGCCTCGGGCTATCACATGAAGATGCCGGCAAAGGCGCGCCTTGCCGACCTTTTCGACAACGGTGAATACGAGTCGCTGCCGCAGCCGAAGGTCGCGCAGGATCCGCTGAAATTCCGTGATTCCAAGAAATACACGGATCGCCTGAAAGACAGCCGCCTCAAGACAGAACAGGAAGACACGATCCTCGCTGGCGTTGGCAAGGTTCGCGGGCTGAAACTCGTCGCCGTCGTGCACGAGTTCAACTTCATGGGAGGTTCGCTCGGTATTGCTGCCGGTGAGGCGATCGTCAGAGCCTTCGAGCGTGCGATTTCCGAAAAGTGCCCGCTCGTCATGTTCCCGGCTTCCGGCGGCGCGCGCATGCAGGAAGGCATCCTTTCGCTGATGCAACTGCCGCGCACCACCGTTGCCGTTGATATGCTCAAGGAAGCTGGCCAGCCCTATGTCGTCGTTCTCACTAACCCGACCACGGGCGGCGTAACGGCTTCCTACGCTATGCTGGGTGATCTGCATTTGGCAGAGCCGGGCGCTGAAATCTGCTTCGCCGGCAAGCGCGTCATCGAGCAGACGATCCGCGAGAAGCTGCCGGAAGGTTTCCAGACCTCGGAATACCTTCTCGAGCACGGCATGGTCGACATGGTCGTCAAACGGCACGATATTCCGGAAACGCTTGCGCGGGTCCTGAGCATCCTGACCCGCAAGCCCGCCAACTCGCTTGCGGTGAATGGCGGCACGATCGCAATCGCAGCGAGCGCCTGATTGATACAAACCTGCTTGGGCGGGGTGCTGAATGATACCCAGGGGCCAGACCGCAGTGAGTGAAGCAGCGCAGGAGATCGACAAACTCATGGGATTGCATCCCAAGGGTTTCGATCTTTCGCTCGATCGCATCACCCGCCTTCTCGAAGTACTCGGCAATCCGCAGAACCGGCTGCCGCGGGTCATTCATGTCGCCGGAACAAATGGCAAGGGTTCGGTTACAGCCTTTTGCCGCGCATTGCTGGAAGCCGGTGGCTACGGCGTCCATGTCCATACCTCGCCACATCTGGTCAACTGGCATGAACGCTACCGGATCGGTCTTAAGGGCGGCCGGGGTAAGTTTGTCGACGATTCGGTTTTTGCAGAAGCGCTTCGGCGCGTTGCTGAAGCGAATGCCGGCCAGAAAATCACGGTCTTTGAAATCTTGACGGCGGTGACTTTTCTTCTCTTTTCCGAGCACCCGGCCGATGCGGCAATCATCGAGGTGGGTCTCGGCGGACGGTTTGATGCGACAAACGTCATCTCCGATCCGGCCGTTTCGGTTATCATGCCGATCTCGCTCGATCATCAGCCCTATCTCGGCGACCGCGTCGAACTGATCGCGGCCGAAAAGGCCGGCATCATGAAGGCCGGGCACGCCGTGGTGATCGGTCATCAGGAATATGATGCAGTCCTGGATGTCTTGATGTCGACTGCCGAGCGCTTGCATTGCCCGACCGCTGTCTTCGGCCAGGATTACATGGCGCATGAGGAATATGGCCGCCTCGTCTATCAGGACGAATTCGGTCTCGCCGATCTGCCGTTGCCGCGCCTTCCCGGCCGCCATCAATATGCCAACGCCGCAGCAGCAATCCGCGCCGTCAAGGCAGCAGGTTTTGTCGTCACCGAAGCGATGATGGAAAAGGCTATGAATTCCGTCGAATGGCCTGGTCGCCTTCAGCGGCTGACCGAGGGCCGCCTTATCGCACACGCCCCGGCCGGTGCCGAAATCTGGATCGATGGAGGCCATAATCCCGGTGCTGGCGAAGTTATCGCCGAGGCCATGGCGAATTTCGAGGAAAAGCAGCCGCGGCCGCTCTACCTCATAACCGGCATGATCAATACCAAGGACCCGGTCGGCTATTTCAGGGCCTTCGTCGGGCTTGCGGAAAAGGTCTTCTGCGTACCGATCCGTGGCAGCGAGGCGATGATCGATCCGGTGATCCTGTCAAATTCTGCCTATGATGCCGGCCTTGTTGCAGAGCCGAAGGCCACAGTCGGTGAAGCGTTGGACGCGATCAAGGAGATCCTTGATCCGCAAGCTCCGGCGCCCAGAATCCTGATCGGCGGGTCGCTCTATCTCGTCGGCGATGTTCTTGCTGACAACGAAACACCCCCGAAATGAAACCGAAATGTGGAAGCATTCTGCAGACTCAATTGTCGCAGAATGCCTATTCTTGTGACGACGTAAACCACGTCGCAAAACTATCGCTTCAATCGGGGATTTTCGCGACACCACGGATCACTATTTCGGCAGGTTTCTTGGCAGCCAGAGCCACGCAATGATTCCGACGACAAGCATGAGCAACCCTCCGACTCCGACTGCGACATGCAACCCGGTAAGGAAGGCTTCTTTGGCCTGTGCGACGGTCTCAGGGGGAAGGCCTGGCCGATCCAGGGTCTCGTTGAGCGTGCCCGCTACGCCGGGACCAAGCAGGCGGAAGCTCAGGGCGGCCAGCGATCCGAGCAGAGTGATGCCGAGCGCATTTCCCAGCTCGTTGCTGGTTTCCGCGATGGATCCGGCCGCGCCGGCCCGTTCGGGCGAAACCGCCGAGACAGCGACCTCGGCCACGAGGCTGAACGACAGTCCGTAGCCGATGCCGGCGATGAGCGTTGATGCGATGAAGGCCGCGCCACCAACCTCAGTGCTTGTAAGCAGCAGTAAGATGACGCCTGCGCCTATCAGTAGATGCGTCGCCACAAGAGCAGTCTTGCGGCCGATCCACTCCACGATGCGAGCGGTGCCTACGCATGTCGCAGTCAGCACGATGGCCCCCGGCAGCGTCAGCAGCGCCGTGGTGAAGACATCGAAGCCGAGCACCGATTGCAGATAGATCCCGGACAGGTAGCCGGCGACAGACCAGACGACGAGGGATAAAAGTCCGGTCAGGATCGCGATGGAGAAAACGCGATCTCGAAATAGGCTGAGATCGAGCAGCGGATAGTCGATGCGGGTCTGTCGGCGTAGGAACAGCACGAGGGCAAGAATGCCGATGATCCCGCCGGCGGACTGCGCCGCCGTAATACCCTCGGCTGCGGCGAACTTGAGCGACCAGGTGAACAGCAGGATGCCGGCGAACGACAGCAGGAGACTCGGCAGGTCGATCCGACCATAGGTCGTCGAGCGGACCTCGCGAAGCAGGATCGGCGCGACGATGAGGAAGGCGAGCACGACGGGGACATTAATGAGGAACACGACGCCCCACTTGAACTGCCTGAGCAACATGCCGCCGATAAGGGGACCAATGGCGAAGCCGGCTGCGAATGTCGCGGCGAAGATGCCGATGGCCCGCGCGCGCAGCCGCGGATCGGGAAACAGGGCGCTGACGATTGCCAGCCCCGACGGCAGCAATGTCGCACCGCCCAGCCCCATGAGCGCCCGTGCGGCGATCAGCATCAATGGAGATTGCGAATAGGCCGCGCCGAGCGATCCCGCACCGAATACCACCGCGCCCACCATAATGAGCTTGAGCCGCCCATAGCGGTCACCGATATTGCCGAAGACGATCAGCAGGGAGCCGACCACGAAGCCGTAGATGTCGAGAATCCAGAGCGCCTGGTCGGCTGTCGGCGTCAGGGCGGACGTGACGTGCGGCATGGTGAGGTAGAGAATCGAGCCGTCCATTGCGACGAGCAGGACCAGCGGCAGCACGGCCATGAGGCCGAGCCATGCCTTTCTGTTCACGGAGCTTGGAAGTGCCATATCGGTCATTGGGTAAATTCCTTCTGCGAACGGCGCGCGCAGGCGTGCCGCTTCGGCCGCTGACGAAAGACCAGCGGATGGTTGCGTTGGAAGGGTTGTATCTATATACTTTAAGTAAGTTACATTTGGTATATAGAGATGTCAAGCACACCCGATGACACGCAGATCCCGAAGCGCGTCCGTTTGAGCCGTGACCAGCGGCTATGCCAGCTTCTCGACGTGGCGTGGCGGCTCGCGCGCGAAGAAGGCACCGATGCCCTGACGCTGCCGCGCATGGCGGACGAGGCCGGCGTTACAAAGCCCGTAATCTACAGCCATTTCGGTACCCGCAACGGCCTGTTGACGGCTCTCTATCAGGACTTCGACGCGCGCCAGACGGCGGTGATCGACGCCGCGCTCGAAGCCTGCGCGCCGATCTTGGAAAAAACCGCAAGGGTCATCGCTTCGTCCTATGTCGAATGCGTGCTGGCCCAGGGTCGCGAGATTCCCGGCGTGTTGGCCGGACTTGCGGGCTCCCCCGAACTGGAGGCCGTCAAACGCGACTATCAACTGGCGTTCATCGAGAAATGCCGAAAGGCGTTGGCGCCGTTCACGGGCCCAAAGGGCATCATGCAGTCAAGCTTCTGGGCGGTGCTCGGGGCGGCCGATTCGTTATCTCATGCCGCTGCGACGGGACAAATCACCATCGAACAAGCTCAAGACGAACTCTATGAGATCATCGTTGCAATGGTGAGCAGGAGCTTTCACACTTAACGGGCGGCAGGCAATCGCAGGACTCAGGCAGTTTCGCTACGAAGCTACTTCGGCTCATGCAATCGCCCGACCGCTCTCTTCGGCCAGGATTACATGGCGCATGAAAAACATGGCCGCCTCGTCTATCAGGACGAATTCGGTCTCGCCGATCTGAGTTGCCGCGCCTTCCCGGCCGCCATATACCGACGCCGCAGCAGCAATCCGCGCCGTCAAGCCAGCAGGTTTTGTCGTCACCGAAGCGATGATGGAAAGGCTATGAATTCCGTCGATGGCCAGAGCTTCAGCGGGTCGCCTTGTCGCACATGTCCCGGCCGGTGCCGAAATCCGGGTCGATGTCGGGCCCGTCGGTGAAGCGCTGGACACGATCGAGGAGGTCCTTGATCCGCAGGCTCCGGTCGGCGATGTTCTTGCTGACAACGAAATACCCCCGAAATGAAAAAAGCCCGGTCAGAGCCGGGCTTTTTCTCTCAATATGCAATGAAATCACGCGGCGTTCGAAATCCAGCTCGAAAGAGCGGTCTTCGGAGCAGCGCCGACCTTGATATCGGCAACTTCACCAGCCTTGAAAATGGCAAGCGTGGGGATCGAGCGGACGCCGAACTGGGCTGCCAGTTCCGGGTTTTCATCGATATTAAGCTTAGCGACCTTAACCTTGCCTGCGAGTTCGGTTGCAATTTCCTCAAGGCTCGGAGCGATCATCTTGCACGGACCGCACCACTCAGCCCAAAAATCAACGACGACGGGTTCTGCAGATTCCAGAACTTCCGACTGGAAGTTGTTGATATCGACTTTCACGGTAGCCATAGGCTGCTCCTTTAGCGGAATTTACTGTTGATCCACATGTGATGGTGCGGTGCCGAACTTTCAATGTCCGGTATTTCACTTTGTTTTGAGTCCTGCAAGCGCCATTTCGAGCTCCCGCCCGCTCAACGTATAGACAGTGGCGTTCTCGGTATAGACCAGCATGCAATCGATGCGCCTGCCCGGATAGAGCGGCGCCAGGATCTCGCGGTAGATCGCAAGCTGCGCCTGATGCGCAGAGGGAATGTCCTTTTGGGTCGCGGGCGGCACGCGATTGGTTTTATAGTCGAGAACGACGACGCGATCGTCGAATACGGCCAAGCGATCGACACGGCCGGAAACGGCATAGTGGCCCCCCTTCAAGGTGAGCGTCCCCATGATCGAGACTTCCGGCTGCGTGTGCACTGCAAAGATCGCCTGAAGGCTGTCTTCCGTCATTAGTTTCAGCACCGAATCGATCAATCTCTGCCGTTCGGTTTCGGGCCAGAAACGTGCAGCGCGGCTTGCGTAACGCGCCGCCGCGTCCGCTCTCTCGGCTGGAGCGATGTCCGGTAGAGTCTGGAGCATGCGGTGGATCAGACGCCCCTTTTCCAACGACCTGTCGGAGCGTGTTTTTTCCGCAAAGAGCGGCGAATTGATCAACAGGTCATCCGCCTGCTCATCGATGATGGTTCCGGCGCCGGATGGGCTGAGAGGTCTCGGCAACTGCCTTTGCGGCGGGAGCGGCCGGAGAATGCTGGAGGGCAAGGCCTCGCGCTCGTTCCAGTCTTCCAGCTTCTCTGAGCGCTCGAACGTGCGGCCCACTTGCGGCACGCGCCATTTCACGCCCTGCCATTCACCATCCGGTCCTTCGAAGCTTGCCGGTGTAACATGTGGGTGACTGTCTGCCATCGCTGATGAAATCATCATGTGCCAAGTATCGCTGTTTGCCCTGACACCGCGATAACCGCAAACAATCAACCGGTCGGCGGCGCGTGTCATCGCTACATAGAGCAGCCGCCGGTATTCCTCTTCCGCCAATTTCTGAAGTCGTGCCGCATCGGCTTGCGTCATCGAATTGGCAAGGCCGCTGACCGGAACCCAGACAGGTATTGGAGGGGTTTCTGCATTTGTTTCGAGCAGGCGCAGTTTCGGCATGTGGGTATGCGTGAAAGCTTTGGAGCCGCCGTCGACAAGAAAAACGATCGGTGCTTCCAGCCCCTTAGAAGCGTGCACGGTCATGATCCGAACCTCGTTGCGGCCCTTGTCCTGCTCACGCTTCACTTCGGGCGCTTCGAGTTCCAGCGCTGAGATGAAGGATTGCAGGCCGGGCAAGCCCGAGCTTTCGTGATCAATCGTGAATGTGAGGAACTCGTCCAGAATATCGCTGACCTCGGTGCCGAGACGCGCGAGAAACTGCCGCCGGCCGCCGTGAACGCCAAGCAGACGCGCGTAAAAGTCGTGAACGGAGAGGTTTCGCGATTGATGAAGAAGGAGCGTGAGCTTTTCTGTCACGGTCGCATAACGCTCGTGACCGTCGAGTGCGAATTGCTGCAGGTGAGTCCACACGCTTGCATTGTCGCTACGCAGCGCAGCGAGTGCGAAGATATCGTCTTCCGATAGGTCGAACAGCGGGCTCTTGAGCACCGCCGCCAGTGAAAGATCATCCTGCGGCAACAAGAGGAAGCGGCCAAGCGCCAGCAAGTCCTGAACAGCGATATGGCTGGTCAGCCTGAGGCGGTCTGCGCCCGCGACCGGAATATTGTTGCGCCGTTTCAGTGCGCGGGTCAGGGCATTGACGAAGGCATCGCGCTTGCGGACGAGCACAAGGATATCACCCGCCCGAATAAGACGCTCCTTGCCCTTGTCGACGATCGTCTCATGGCCGACAAGCCGCTCGATCGTATGGGCCATCCGCCGCGCAAGAATAGCAGCTGGCGCGCTTTCGGGAGTCGCGTCAAAGGGCGCTGTCCAGTCTTCGTCCTTAACGGTGGCTTCGGGGGCGATCATCTCCCAGAGATCGACGGCACCTGGGTGACCGATGCGGCTAGATCGGTGAACGACCGGTTCTTCGACGGCGCTGAGGCCTCGCGCGTTTTCGGACGATGTGAAGATATGGTCGACCGCAGCGAGAACGTCGGATGTCGAGCGAAAGGAAAGGGGCAGGCGCACGGACGAAAACATTTGACCGCTTGCCGAGACCCGCCTCCTCGTACGTTCGCTCTCCTCGGAGAAACGTTCCGGGCGCGCGCCCTGGAAGGAATAAATCGATTGCTTCTCGTCGCCGACGGCAAACAGCGTCCGCACGACCGGCCGCGCACTTTCGCCGGAAAAGAAATCTTCCGCCAGCGACTGGATCACGCTCCATTGGATTGGGCTCGTATCCTGCGCTTCATCGACCAGAATGTGATCGATGCCCTGGTCGAGCTTATAATGAATCCAAGGCCCGACGCCGCTTTTCGTCAGCAGATCCGCGGTGCGCGTGATGAGATCTTCGAAATCCAGCTGACTGCGCTGCTTTTTCAGGTCGTCATAGTCCCGGTTCAGCCGGTCAGCGAGGATCATCGCTGCATGCGTGGCATTGAACATCCGCATGATCTTGAGGCGGTCGCGGCAGGCGACGACATGCGCGCGCGCTTCAGCGATCGCATCTGCAAGCTCAGGTGCATCGCAGAGCATGGCTTTAACGGTGAATTGCGAATCCGACTTGGGTTCGCCCTTCGCCGTCAGGAATATTTTTTCCAGCAATTCGGCGCGCTTAGTCGCATTGCGCTCGTTGGAAGCCTGCCGCAAGCCATAGGCGACTTCCTGCGCTTTCGCGCCGCCCTTTTGGGCTGTCAATGTCAGGTAAAGATCGAACGTCAGGCCGAAGAGACCCGGCAGCGGCCAGTATCGCGAGGTGATCTGGGCCTCTGTTTCGTCGGCGGATAGTTGCAGTTCCCTGCGCAGCGTGGCCGCAATCCCGCCTCGTTGCTCGGCCGAGGAAATGAAGCGGCGAATGGCGTTACGGCTGGCGACGATCTCGCCGAGTAGTGTTTCCAACCCGGTCTCGTCACCGAGATTGAGAATATAGGAGAAGGCATCGGCAAGCTCGGGATCCTGGTCGGGTGTCGTCGCGGTCAAGAGCGAGCGGCGGGCATCGGCGAGCAATGTCGCTGCGGCACGATCGTCGAGAACCGAGAAGTGTCCGGCGACATTGGCCTCCAATGGAAACTGATGCAGTAATGCCTCGCAAAAGGCATGGATGGTCTGGATTTTCAGCCCGCCCGGCGTTTCCAGCGCCTTGGCAAAAAGCCGTCTCGCTTCGGCAAGCTTGAGCCGATCCGGCGTTTCGCCTTCGATCTGCGTAATGCGGTTTTTGAGTTCCTCGTCCGGCAGCACCGCCCACTCGGCCAAACGTGCGAAGACACGATTCGACATTTCGGATGCGGCGGCCTTGGTATAAGTGAGGCAGAGGATGGCCGAGGGCCGCGCACCGGAAAGCAGAAGGCGGATGACGCGCTGCGTCAGCACATGCGTCTTGCCGGAACCGGCATTGGCCGAAACCCAGGCTGACCGCGACGGGTCGGAGGCAATCGACTGCTGGATCGTCGTCCAGCTGATCCACATGCCCGGATCGTCCCCTTGCGGAAGTGCGGTCGGATCACTCATCGCCGCCTCCTTCTTCGTTTTCGGCCGTCGACCATTCGGAAACGCGGGCAAGGTGATCGTAATCACCGCCGAAATCGAACTGCTGCGCGGGAATTAACCGTGAAGTGAAGCCACGTTCGCCGGATTGCAGAAGAGACACGAATTTGACCAATTGATCGATCGATTCCTCTGCCAGATCGAGGGCCGATTTTGCCTTGTCGCTTCGGGTGGAAGTTTCATTGTTGACGACATCGGTGTCGAAACGGCTGCCGGGCCGAAGGCGCACATAAATGAGATCCTGCGGCGTCAGACTTCCGACGTCGCGAAAGGCGCCGGCGCGGAGCGCCGCGGCCTCGAGCGCCAACTGCGGATCGAGAAGCGCGCGCGCCTGTGCGGGCGATGGATTGTAGCCGGTCTTGTAGTCGATGATGTCGGCAGCGTTTGGCCCCGTCACATCGATGCGATCGGCAACGCCTGTCAACCGGATATTGATCGGTTCGAGTTCCACGCCGCCGCGCACTTCCGTATAAGTCTTGCGGATCGCCGGTCGGCGTTCGGCTTCCCATTCGAGGAATGCGCGCGCCACCTCCCTGAAACGCGGACGCCATACTGCATCAATGTGCGACGGCAGGCGCTCCATGTCGAAGAGCTCCATCAGAATGGTTTCCATGGCTTGCGCGGCTTCCGGGGTACCGGCGACATGTCCTTCACGGACAAAGCGGTCGATGATCGTGTGATAGAGCGTTCCGCGTTCCGCAGCACCTGGATCGCGATTGAAGGGATCCACGGGGTCAAGCCGCAAGATGCGCCGGGCATAGATGGCATAAGGATCGCGGCGCAGGCGGCCAACTTCGCTGAAGGAATAGGATTTCGGCTGCAATTCAAGGGGCGGTGTAGGCGAGGGGCGTTGCGCGGGTGTTTGGCTCTTGC
The DNA here is from genome assembly GCF_013004495.1 of Rhizobium sp. SEMIA 4085. NCBI lineage: Bacteria > Pseudomonadati > Pseudomonadota > Alphaproteobacteria > Hyphomicrobiales > Rhizobiaceae > Rhizobium > Rhizobium sp. SEMIA 4085. The sequence goes on along the minus strand of NZ_JABEPH010000007.1, from coordinate 17,142 downwards.
TCTCGTCCAGCAGGCTTACCCAATGCACGAAGCGGTCGCCGCGTGCTTTCAGTTCCCTTTCGAAAGCCTCGCCGCCCAGCGCCAAGAGCCGCTGAAGCCAGCGCGAAGCGACCGTCGGCGTCGAGCCTTGCCGCAGCGAGCGCGAATAGATCAGATGCCGTGTTCCGCTCGCCATTACGAAGTCATGGGCCAGTTGACCGATGCGCCGCTCCGGCGGCTCGAGGCCGATTTCCGTCTTCATCGTGCGCGAGATGAAGGGATTGTTGGCCGTTTGGCCAGGCCAGGAGCCTTCATTCAGTCCACCCAGGATCAGCGTGTCGACGCTTTGCAGACGCGCCTCCAACGTGCCGAAAATGAAGACTCTTGGATGGCTGAGCGCGCGTGGCTTGACCGCCTGGCCGGCCGAAAGCGCCGCCATGATATCGATCCATTGCGGTCCATCGGCTTCGATCTGGCCCTCCGTCTCGATCACCTCTGCGAGCAGGCTTGCAAGTGAATCCCCCGCTTCACCAGCCCAGAGATTGGCGAGGTTGCCGCGTTCATCGATTGCCACAGCTTCGAGTGCACGTCCGGTCCGCTCCGCCCAATCGGAAAGAGTGAAGCTGGCCGTCAGCCCACGGCCATCCGGGCGGTGCGCGACAAGCGCGGATGCCAGCGGTTCGGTCGCATTCGACATCCGCCGGGCAAGGTTTCGCGCTTGCTCCACCGCTTCCGGTGGCAGCGACCTGCGCCAATTCGGCGCGTGTCTGTCCCTTGCCTGCTCTGAAAGTTGATGCTCCAGCAAAGGCTCCAACGCGCTGATATCAACCGCGGCAACACCGCCACGCAGGGCGAGCAGTTCGAGTGCTTGGACGGCTTGGGCGAGCGCGCCGCGTTCGAGGCCGAAGCGGGCCAGCGGATGCTTGAGCAATGCAACGATGGTGACTGGATCGCCGGGCCGGAGGGTTGCCTCGAGGAGCAATTGAAGGAGTGTTCCCTGCAGCATGGCCGCAAGTGGCGTACCTGCCGAGTCGTCGGCCAGGATGCCGAAACGGGAGAGCTCTGCCATCACGCGCCGTGCCAGATTGCGGTCCGGTGTGATAAGCGCTGTCTGGCTGTCGCCGTTTCGTCCCGGCTGCTCCAGTGCCAGCCGCAAGGCTATGGCGATCGCCGTCGCTTCTTCACGTTCGTTTGTGGCTTCGATCAGCGAGACATCGGCAAAGGCAGCCGCCAATGCATCGTCGGGGAGTTCTTTCTTCCATTCGCCCCAATTATCCGTCGCTTCCGCTGGAGCGAGCGCACGGGAAAGAATTTCTGCGCGGCGATGCAGATCGTGTTCGGCCTCCTCGATCGCAACGACGTCGCCGCGCGTGAGGTTCAGCCGTTTGAGGAGGGACGAAAGGCCATATTGCGGGTGGCTTCGGCTGGCGGGGTTGGTCCGCCCCCCAGCGGTAATCTCTGGTGCGACCATCTGCCAATGCGCATCCGGCATGGATAGATCGAGGCCCGGAAGGACGATCACGCCCTCGGGCAGATTGGCGACGGCAGCGATGAGGTCGGCCGTTGCCGGCATCGAGCCGGTGGACCCGGCAATAATAATCGGTCCGCCAGGTTTTGCCGTTGCGAGCCGGTGGGCTTCCGCACGCAGGATTGCATTGCGATGGCGTACCGGTGACGATTTTCCGAGTTCTGCAAGCCGTTCCGGCCAGAAAGCGATGGCGATCTGCAGAAATTCGGCCGTCAACTGCCACCACAGAGCGTGATCTTCGGCATCGAGTTTCGAGATTTCCGACCACTCGCGATCCTCGGTCTCGATGGAATCGATCAGTTCGGCAAGATTGCGTGCGAGCCAGATCGCGTCTGCCGGGCTCGCCGGCGCCGCCAAGGGCGAATCGGCGTGGATACGCCGCACGATCTCTGGCAGCCTGTTGCGCCAGGCGAGGATGAGGCGGGCAAGCTCCAGCAGGCGCGCCGTATTCGAAAGCGGCTGTGCGAGATCGAGCGTTGCAGGCAGCGCCTCCTCGAAATAGCCGCTGTCGTCATCCGTCTCGCCGAGCGGCCGGATAACCGGCAGGATCGCCGAACGGCCGCCGAGAAGATCGACGAAATGCGAACGCAGCACGCGGGCGGCGCGACGCGTTGGCAGGTAGATCGTTACTTTGGAGAGCGAAAGCGGATCGTCCGGATCGTGCCGGAAGAGCGGTGTCAGTCCCCCGTCGCAGAGCGTCGCGGCAAGCGTCTTCAGGAAAGGCAGACCTGCCGGGATCGTTAGGACGCGAGGCTGGTGCCGTTCGGCCATCCGTTACACAAACGTCCGGAAGCGCCGGATCGTTTCCTCCGCTTCGCCGATCGCCTCCGGCGTGCCGACCGTCAGCCAATGGCCTTCGAGCATCATGCCAAAAAGCCGTCCGCGCTCGATCGCCTTGTCGAAATAGATATTGAAATTGAACGGGTCATCGGCGGGAGCATCGTCCAGAAACGATGTGTCCATGACGATTGCACCGGCATAGACGACGGGGTTCGGACCGCTTTCACGATAGCGGGTAAGCCTGCCATCTGGGGCGAGGTTGAAATCATTCTTGCCATTGTGGCCGGTCGTATCCGCGAGTTTGACGCAGAGCATGGCCATATCCATGCTGTTTGCTTCGAAGAATCCGGCTAATCGACGGAGGTTGCTCGGCCGGTCGGCCCGTTCACCGATCCAGAAAAGATCGGCATTGGTGACGAAAACTGTGCCGCGCTCAAGAAGCTTGAGGCCCTTTGCCAGACCGCCGCCATTGTTCATCAGTCGGTCGCGCTCGTCGGAAATGATAATATCAAGCGCTTCGTAAGAATTCAGATGTGCGAGCATCTGATCGGCGAGATGATGGATGTTGACGACCGCCTTCTCAACGCCTGCCTCTGCAAGCGAATCCAGTGCATAGTCGATCATCGGCTTGCCGTCGATTTTCACCAGCGGCTTCGGGATTGTATCGGTGATCGGGCGCATGCGGGTGCCAAGGCCGGCAGCCAGCACCATGGCTTGTTTGATCGTCATCTGATCCGGAACTTATGATTCGCTCTAACCTATTCCAGCCCTTGCGCACCAATCGCGCAAGGGGGCAAGCGCTTCATGTTCAAGCGCCACTTGGAGATAGGAGAGCGTGCGGGGCATGTGTTTCGTATAGCCGGGCTTTCCGTCGCGCTGCAATAGCCGCACCCAGAGACCGGCAAGCTTGCAGTTACGCTGCGCCGACATGATCGCCCAGCTTTTCAGGAAGCCGGCTTCGTCAAAATTGCCCTGTGCGCTGCGAAAAGCCAAATAGTCGTCCATGAGCTGCCTGAACAGGGCTTGTTCGATGGTGACGCGCGCATCCTGCACGATGGATGCAAGATCATAGGCGGTCGGGCCAATCATGGCGTCCTGAAAATCGATGAGGCCGATCTTCTGAATGCCTTTTTGTCCTTCGCGCCAGATGATGTTTGGGGAATGAAAGTCCCGGAGCAACAGATTTTTTTCTGCCGATGCGAGTTCATCGATGAGCCTATCCCAGATCGCCAGATATTCCTCACGCTCGGCATCGCTGGCGGCTGTACCGCGCTTCCAGGGGAGATACCAGTCGAGAACAAGGCGCACTTCCATCTTCATGGCGGTGCGGTCAAAATCGGGAACGTGGTGGATGTGGTTATCGGTGACGCGGATATCCTGCGGTATCTTCATCCCGTGCAAATGCGCAAGACAGGCGACACTTTGTCGGTAACGCGAGGCGATGGGCTTGCCGCCCTCATCGAGCACGCCATCGCTGCCGAGATCTTCGATCAGCAGAATGCCCTCAGCATAGTCGACCTCGTAGATCTCTGGCGTTGCGAAGCCTTTCTCGCGCAGCACATTGGCAATTGCAACGAAGGGATAGGCATTCTCGGCAATATGGGCAACCTTCGGATAAGGCTTTCCGTCGAGTACGGCCGGTCCCTCGGGAAGCGGCGGCCAATCCATCAGTATCTTGCGGCTCTTCTGATCCGGATAGACCGCTTCGTAGGCGCGCAGCGATGCATCACCCGTCAGGAAGCGGCGTTTTGCGATCGGGTGCCCGGCTTTGGCGAGAAAAGTGCGGATTGCAAGGACGCGGCGGATTCTCTGCATCTGTGCGGGCGGTGCGCAAATCGTTGCCCGCCGGCCCCTGCCTTCATGCTCAAGTTTCATCACGATACGATCGGCGGGCAATTCGTCTTCTGCCATTTCTGGCCATTCGACAAGGCAGATACCGTTCTGAAGCGCTTCGTCGAAGCCGAGTTCCTCCAACTCCGCCCCATCAGCGAGGCGGTAGAGATCGAAATGCGAAACCGGAAACCGCAAATCGTAGGATTGGACCAGCGTAAATGTCGGGCTCGGGACCTCAAGCCGCTCGTCATCCGCCATGGCGCGCAGAAACGCACGGGCAAGGGATGATTTTCCGGCGCCGAGATCTCCCGAAAGTGCCAGGCAATCACCTGCCTTCAGCGCGAGCGCCAAATCTTCCCCAAGGCGGATTGTTGCCGCCTCGTCTTCCAGGAAAAGGGAGATTGTGCCGTCCTTCGTGATCATTCTGCTGCTGCGACGGAATGCGGCAGGTTGACCGAGGGAATCCGGCAAATAACCTTCGTGCCTTTGCCCGGCTGGCTATCGATCGAAACCCTGCCGTTATGTAGGCTGACGAAACTGTCCACAATCGAAAGGCCAAGGCCTGCACCGCCGCGCTTGCCGCTTTTTGCGCCCGTGGCAAAACGATCGAAGACTGTCGCGATCATGTCCTGCGGAATACCGGGGCCGCGGTCGCTGACGGAGAACACGAAATCCGTGCCCTCGCGATGGCATTCGAGAGCGATTGCCGCACCTTCCGGTGAGAAATTCGCAGCATTGGAAAGCAGCTTCAATAGGATTTGTTTCAAGCGCTGGGGATCGGCGACGATCGAACCAAGATAGGCAGGCGCTGTGATCTCCAGCGTCACGCCGCTTTCCTGCAGCCGGTCGGCAATCTGCATGGAGACATCATCAAGAAGATCGTTGAGGTCGATTTCCGAATAGTTGAGCCTCATAATGCCGGCATCGACGGTGGCAAGATCGAGAATATCGTTGACCAGCGTCAGCAGCACGGACGAGGAGGTCGAAATGTGGTCGATATATTCGGCCTGACGCTCGTTCAGCGGCCCGACACTCGGGGTGCGCAGCAGGTCGGCAAAACCGATGATATTGGTCAGTGGTGAGCGCAGCTCATAGCTGACATGCTGGACGAAATCGTTCTTCAGCTCGTCGGCCTTGCGCAGCGCCTCGTTCTTCTCGGTCAGCGCACGCTCAGCGCGGACACTGTCGGTCATGTTGACGAAAGTCAGCATCGTCTGGGCGTTTGGCAGCGGAATGACGGCGTAGTCCAGCACAAGGCCAGAGAGCAATTCCAGTGTTCCCTGACTGGAACGGCGTTCGTCATCGAAGCTGGTAATCAGCTCCCCAAAGGTTTTCCAGCCGTCCGGCCGGTCATAGGACGGTAAGCACGTTTCGCCGATCGCACGAATATGTGTTCCCGGCTTGGCGTCGGCTTCGGTAATGCCCCAGAGCATACGGAAGGCCGGGTTCGAAAGGCGAATACGGCCGTCGGCTCCGAAAACGGCGACGCCTTCGGAGAGATGGTCGATCGTTTCGCCTTGGACCTTCACCAGTGTGTTGTATCTCGTTTCGAGAGCGACCTGTTCGGTTAAATTCTCGAAAACCCAGGTTGCGCCGCCTTGCGGATGTGCAGTCGCAAAGACCCGCAGTGTCTGACCGTTCGGCAGATGCCAGAGGTCCGTTTGCGTATCGAGTGCCCGATAGACGGAAAGTGCGGTTTCTTTCCAGCTTTTCCAGTTGAGCTGATCGGGAAGCTTCTTTGCGGCGCGCAATCGCTCCAGCAACTCGGCGTTGTCGGGCTTGCTTTCGAGGAAAGCGATATCGAGTTCCCAGAGCGCGACGAAGGCCTGATTATAAAACTGCAAACGGCGCTCGCCATCGAAGATCGCTACAGGCGTCGCAAGATGGTCAAGTGTCTCGGCATGGCTTTTCAGCGTCCGCTCGAGCTCGGCGCGGACGGATGCGGCTTCAGAAACGTCGATCGCGATTCCCGCCGAACCGCTTGGCAACTTCACGTCAACGACGTCGAAAAAGGTGCGATTGCCGCGGACGACCGTCGAAATCTTGTCGTGGAAGGGTGATTCGGGCGTCGCCGCAACGCGGATGTGTTCTCGGGCGACCGTCGTCAGGAATTCCCGCCCTTCATTGATCGCGTGCTGGGGCGACGTCGCCTCGACCGCATCGCCATAGGCCTGATTGACCCAGGTAAGGCGCCCTTCGGTATCGCGCTGCCATGCGGGCAGGTCGATCGCATCGAGCAGGTTCTGGAAGGCCGAGATCGAGGACATCAGCCGGTCGCGCTCGATCTTCAATTCGGCAAGCTCGGCGCGGAGGTTGTTGAGCGCCACGAAACGCACGAAGGCGCGGCCACCGGAAACCCGGCCTTGCGCCTCGAGGATTTCTTCGCGACTGGTTTCGACGACCATATCGAAGCTCTGTGCAACTCCACGCAGACGATCGATCGCTCTTTCGAGCTCTGTAGCGGAACGGGGTTTCAGCCAGAGGCCGAACGCCAGGAATTCGCTGTCTTGCGGCGCACCGGTTTCGGCTGGGAGCTGGCCAAGCAGTTCCGGCCGCTCATCGCCGTCCCAGACGACGATGCGGCGATTTTTGTCGGCGATCAGCGCCTGGTATTGAGAAATGCGCTGATGCGCATCGGAAAGGGCGGAGCGGATTTCACGGCTTTCGTTTTCAAGATTACCGCGCTGACGCACGAGCCAGAGAGTTGAAAGCAGGGCTGCGGAAATGACGCCGATCACGACGGAAAAGCCGACGACCTGCGAAGATGTGAAAAGATGTGCGGATGCTGCTGCTTCGGATTCGACCTGGGCCAGCACCGGCCGCGCCAATGCTGCGATTGCCGTTCCGCCTGCGCAAATCCTCGCGAGCCGCGTCAGTGACCCCGAGCTTTGCTTCACGGCTTTTCTGGCCGTATGTTTTTGGCCTGCCTCGTGTGAACGGATGTCAGGCCAAGCGCCCTCGTCCGCCTGTCCCGGCAGGCTGTGATTCATTTCCGACATCAGCGGTATGTCTCCGTCCTTCAATGTGCCGCATCACGACAAGACATCCCATTTTCGGGCAAACCGGATACCTCCGCGCCACGAATCGAGTTCTAGAACAATACTTCGGAAGGGAATCGGCGGGAAGGTGGGACCCAAAAAATAGGGATGCCGCATTTGTCAATGCGGCATCCCCAAGATGTTGTGGATATTGTTGCCGAGGTTAATATCTGTAGTGGTCGGACTTGAAAGGACCCTTCGGCGACACGCCGATATAGGCGGCCTGTTCTTCAGAAAGCTGCGTCAGTTTCACGCCAAGCTTGTCGAGGTGCAGGCGGGCAACCTTCTCGTCGAGATGCTTCGGCAGAATATAGACCTTGTTTTCGTACTGCCCGGGCTTGGTGAAGAGCTCGATCTGCGCCAGTGTCTGGTTGGTGAAGGAGGCCGACATCACGAAGGACGGATGGCCTGTCGCGTTGCCGAGATTGAGCAGGCGGCCTTCCGAAAGAAGGATAATGCGATTGCCCTTCGGGAACTCGATCAGATCGACCTGCGGCTTCACATTCGTCCACTTGAGGTTACGGAGTGCCGCGACTTCGATTTCATTGTCGAAGTGGCCGATATTGCCGACGATCGCCATGTCCTTCATCTGACGCATATGGTCGATGCGGATGACATCCTTGTTTCCGGTCGTGGTGACGAAGATATCAGCAGACGAGACGACGTCCTCGAGCAGCACGACTTCGTAACCGTCCATCGCTGCCTGCAGCGCGCAGATCGGATCGGCTTCGGTGACCTTGACGCGGGCGCCGGCGCCCGAAAGCGATGCCGCTGACCCCTTGCCGACGTCGCCATAGCCGCAGACGACGGCAACCTTGCCGGCCATCATGACGTCGGTGGCGCGCCGGATGCCGTCAACCAGCGATTCCTTGCAGCCATACTTGTTGTCGAATTTCGACTTGGTGACCGAGTCGTTGACGTTGATCGCCGGGAAAGGCAGCAGACCCTTCTGGCTGAGCTGGTAGAGGCGGTTGACGCCGGTGGTGGTTTCTTCCGTGACGCCCTTGATCGCATCACGCTGCTTCGTGAACCAGCCCGGTGAAGCGGCAAGACGCTTCTTGATCTGTGCGAAGAGGATCTCTTCTTCTTCGGAATGCGGGTGCGAGAGTACATCTTCGCCGGCTTCGGCACGCGCGCCGAGCAGGATGTACATGGTGGCATCGCCACCATCGTCGAGGATCATGTTGGAGAGGCCGCCATCGGCCCACTGGAAGATCTTGTCGGTGTAGACCCAGTAATCTTCGAGCGACTCGCCCTTGACGGCAAAAACCGGTACGCCCGATGCGGCGATTGCGGCAGCGGCATGGTCCTGGGTCGAAAAGATGTTGCAGGAAGCCCAACGGACTTCTGCGCCGAGCGCGGCGAGCGTTTCGATCAGAACGGCCGTCTGGATCGTCATGTGCAGCGAGCCGGTGATGCGCGCGCCCTTCAGCGGCTTTGACGGGCCGAATTCGGCGCGACAAGACATGAGGCCCGGCATTTCAGTTTCGGCGATCGAAATTTCCTTGCGGCCGAAATCCGCCAGACCGATATCGGCGACGACATAATCTCTTTCAGTGCTCATCGAGGTCTCCAGCTGAAAAGCGTCTCATAAGCGCGCAGTTGACGGCGCGATAGCTCGAACGCGTGCATTGACGCACGGCCATGCCCGCCGTGTAGCAGGCTTCGCATGCGATGGCAATAAGGATATAAAGAAGTCTTTATATGTTTATATGAAGCCTGGAAGGCTACATTTCTTCGCCGAACTTGTCCTGAACCAATTGATCCAATGCGTTCAGCGCTTCGGCCGCCTGATTGCCGCTCGCAGAAACGAGAACTGTCGTGCCCGGACTCGCGGCAAGCATCATCAAGCCCATGATCGAGGTGCCGCCGACTGTCATTCCGTCCTTGGAGACAGTAACGGCAGCGTCGAATGTTTCGACCATTTGGACGAATTTGGCGGAGGCGCGCGCGTGAAGGCCGCGCTTGTTTACGATGAGCAGTTCCCGGGAAAACGAGGTCATGGCGGGACTTGTTTTCATCATTTGCCACTCAGAACGCGGCTGGCGACGTTGATGTATTTCCGCCCGGCCTCCGACGCTTCGACGAGCGCCTTTTCCATGTTGTTTTCGCCACGCACGCCAGCAAGTTTGATCAGCATCGGCAAGTTCATGCCGGCAATCACTTCGGTATGACCGCTGCTCATGACCGAAATAGCGAGATTGGAAGGAGTACCCCCGAACATATCGGTCAGGATGACGACGCCGTGGCCGTCGTCCGCGCTAGAGACCGCCTGCAGGATATCCTGTCGTCTCTGATCCATATCGTCTTCGGGGCCGATGCAGACCGTCTCGATAAATTTCTGAGGACCGACGACATGCTCTACAGCATGACGAAACTCTTCAGCCAGCTTGCCATGAGTGACAAGCACAAGTCCGATCATGATTCAACTGCTCCCAATGGCATATAAACGGTGGCCCCAATATCGCAACGCAGCAATCGCGTCCACCGGTGGGGGCACATCTTGGCCATCAAAAGCCGAAGTGCAAGATAAAAATGCAGGCATATGCGGCGAATGCGCCTATGCAGCAGGCATTATCGGCCGATGTCCGGTGCCATTGCCATCAAAATCGCGAGAGGTACTGGAGCGTTTGGCAGCAAGCGCAGAGCCGGCAGCGAAAAGCCTTCTGCGAATTGAGCGACGTCGTTTTCAGGCGGCAGACGATTTTCGCCCGACGTACTGCCGGGCAGCACGGCATAATGCATCGGGGCGAGCGGAACGCTTTCGCACTTGACGATGCCGGTACCGCGCAGCTCGATCAAACCAGAGATTGCGGACGGTCGTTCAGCGATCATCTGTCCGTCGCGTTTCGACAGAAATACCTGATCGTCGGCGACCAGTGAGGCGGGCAGCCCCATCCGTTTGGCTTCCGTGATGCACGTGAATGCCAGCATGGATTTACCCCAGCCGGAGGGGCCAACAAAGAGCAGGCCGGTCTTGTTGACGACGATCGCCGTGGCGTTGATGTTGAAAGTTGCGCCCGTCATGATGACACCGAGACTGCGGGGAGGGCCAGAATGAAGCGGGCGCCAAGCACATCTGCCCTTTCTGCATCGATGATGTTTTCGGCACGCAACGAGCCGCCATGGGCCTCTGCGATCTGACGGCTGATCGACAGGCCAAGACCGGAATTTTGCCCGAACCCTTCTGACTCGGGCCGGTCGGTATAGAAGCGCTCGAAGATGCGGTCGATATTTTCGGCCTGGATGCCCGGACCGTTGTCTTCGATATAGACAATGCAGCGCGACCGGGTGCGGAACAGCCGGACGGTGATCTTGCCGCCTTCATCCGGAACGAAGGAGCGGGCATTCTCGATGAGGTTGGTAATGATCTGACCGATACGCAGATCATGACCATTGACGACGAAGCGCGTCTTGACGCCGGGCTTGCGTTCGATCGCGAGCTCGATCTGTACCTCTTTATTCTTGTGGCGAATCTGCCTTGAAACCTCCACCAGATCGCTGAGGAACACCTCGAGATCGACGGATCGAGCATCGACGCGGGCAAGTTCGGCATCGAGGCGCGAGGCGTCGGAGATATCGCTGATGAGACGATCGAGGCGGCGGACGTCGTGCTGGATCACATCCATCAACCGCTTCTTGGAATCGTCCGACTTGGCTAGCGGCAGCGTTTCCACGGCGCTGCGAAGCGAGGTCAGTGGGTTCTTGAGCTCGTGGCTGACATCGGCGGCAAAGCTCTCGATCGCATCGATACGGTCATAAAGTGCGGTAGTCATCTCGCGGAGCGCGATCGAAAGGTTGCCGATCTCGTCCTGGCGGGCTGAGAAATCCGGGATTTCCTCGCGCTCCTTTGCGCCGCGCCGGACGCGGATCGCCGCAGCCGAGAGACGGCGAAGCGGATTGGCGATGGTCGAAGAAAGAACCAGCGACAACAGAACATTGACGAGTGTCGCCACACCGAAGACGCGCATGATCGCCAAGCGTTCGGCATGAACGATGTTGTCGATGTCACCGGCTTGCGTCGAAAGCAGCAGAACGCCGAGAACGGCACGAAAACGCTGGATCGGGACAGCTACAGAGACGATGAGTGCGCCCTTGTCGGTGGTGCGTACAACGGCGCCGCGCACTCCCGTCAACGCATTCATCACTTCCGGATAGATCGACCCGTCGCCACCCGGCGCTTCCTTGTAGACCGGCAGATTTCCAGGCTGGAGCGCCTTGTTGAAAAGGGTTGTAAGCCATTCAGCCCAAGTCTGCTTCTCTTCCTCCACCGGCGGCAGGTCGAAGCGCAAGACCTGACCTCGCGAATAGAGATGGCGCGAATCGAGAAGCAAGTTGGCATCGGCATCAAAGATGCGGGCACGCGTCCGCGTGGGCGAAATCAACCGTCTGAGAACCGGTGCTACCTTTTCCGGATCGATCGGGAATTCAAGATCCTCATCATTCGGGACGGGCGTAATGCTCTGCCCGGCCTGCAGTTCGAGAAGCTTCTGCGGATCGATGGTGATAGAGTTCGTATCGACGGAGGCCGATGCCGAAACCGCACCGGCGATGATTTCGCCCTGCGTGAGCAAGCTCTCGACGCGGGCGTCGATCAGGCCCTCGCGAAACTGGTTGAGGTAAAGAATGCCGCCGACAAGGACGAGCAGTGCTGCGAGATTGAAGAAGAGGATGCGGCGCGTCAGGCTCGAAAAGACCGCATTGCCGAAGATGCGGCGAATGATGGTGAAGGGATGCGACCAGCGCCTTCCCCTGACACGGCGGCCGCTCAAGCCTTCCGCATCATCCAAATCCCTTTCCTGCACCAACTGTGCCAACGACAGGCCCTTTCGGAGGGCGTGGCGGTCTCCCGCCTCCAGCCCTCGACAATACTCATGCGCCGCGCCGACAGGCGTCAGGCTGCTTCGCGGAAGCGGTACCCCACTCCGTAAAGCGTTTCAATCATATCAAAGTCGGTATCGACCATCTTGAATTTCTTGCGAAGCCGCTTGATGTGGCTGTCGATGGTACGGTCGTCGACATAGACCTGTTCGTCATAGGCCGCGTCCATCAGCGCGTCGCGGCTTTTCACCACGCCCGGCCGTTGTGCGAGCGAGTGAAGGATCAGGAACTCGGTTACCGTCAGCGTCACCGGTTCGCTCTTCCATGTGCAGGTATGGCGTTCCTGGTCCATCACCAGCTGGCCGCGTTCGAGTGAGCGCGCGAGCTGGGCAGCGCCTGTTTTTGGCGCGGCGCCAGCGCCAGCAACCGTCGTTGTTTCCCGGCTGGAAGCCCGGCGAAGCACGGCGCGGACCCGTTCCACGAGCAGTCGCTGGGAGAATGGCTTGGTGATGAAGTCATCGGCACCCATCTTCAGGCCGAAGAGTTCGTCGATCTCCTCGTCCTTGGACGTGAGGAAAATCACCGGCATATCGGATTTCTGCCGCAACCGGCGCAAGAGCTCCATTCCATCCATGCGCGGCATCTTGATATCGAAGATAGCGAGTTGCGGAGGGCGCGCGATAAGGCCATCGAGGGCCGAGGCGCCATCCGTATAGGTTTCGACCTTGTATCCTTCGGCTTCCAGTGCGATCGACACGGAAGTCAGGATATTGCGGTCGTCGTCAACGAGCGCGATTGTCGCCATGGTGTTCATCTCCGTCATCTATGCGCATCTCCCGGAATGTCTGATGTCCCCAGGCCGGCCCAACGACCGGAGGCGCTTATGGAGGATAAAGGTGGAACAAATTGTGGCAAAGATAAAGGGCAGGCATTGCTGCAATGTGCAAATGGTGGACGCACGTGGCGCGGCGAAAACCAAACCCAAACGCATAATTCAAACGATTTAAAATACACGAAGGAAATTTAAATCGATTAATTATTTGATATCATTATATTTTCGCCATTTTGCACTATTGCTTTTTAAAATTGGTCACCGTAGTTTTGCTCTTGGTTTTAACGGCGGAAGCCTTGGACGAAAGGAAAAGCCATGGAGACGTTCGGAATTCACAACCCGGCGATAACGCTGGCGACGATTGGTTTGAGCGGCGCAAAAAGCGTCCGCTATAACCTCACCGCCGCCTCCCTTTATGAAGAAGCGATTCGCCGCGGTGAAGCCGAACTGACGGCCCAAGGCGCCCTTCGTGCATTGACGGGACAACATACCGGCCGCTCGCCACGCGACAAATTCGTCGTTCGCGATGCCAATACCGACGGCGAAATCTGGTGGGACAACAACAAGCCGATGTCGCCGGAGCATTTTGCCTTGCTGCATCAGGATATGCTGGCGCATGCCGCCGGCAAGGAGCTTTTCGCCGAGGACCTGATCGGCGGCGCCGACAAGAACTACTCGCTGCCGACGCGTGTGGTGACGGAATTTGCCTGGCACTCGCTTTTCATCCGCAATCTTCTGATCCGTCCGGAGCTTTCTGCCCTTGCATCCTTCGTGCCGAAACTGACGATCATCGATCTGCCGAGCTTCAAGGCCGATCCGAAGCGTCACGGCTGCCGCAGCGAGACGGTTATTGCATGCGACCTGACGAACGGTCTCGTGCTGATCGGCGGCACATCCTATGCTGGAGAGATGAAGAAATCCGTCTTCACCGTACTCAACTACCTCTTGCCGTCAAAGGGTGTCATGCCGATGCATTGCTCGGCTAATGTCGGCCCGGATGGCGATTCTGCGGTCTTCTTCGGCCTCTCCGGCACCGGCAAGACGACGCTGTCGGCTGATCCGTCGCGCACCCTGATCGGAGACGACGAGCATGGCTGGGGCGAAAACGGCATCTTCAATTTCGAAGGCGGCTGCTACGCCAAGACAATCCGTCTTTCGGCGGAGGCGGAGCCGGAAATCTACGCGACAACGCAGCGTTTCGGCACGGTACTGGAAAACGTCGTGCTCAACGAACTGCGCGAGCCCGATTTCGACGATGGCTCGTTGACGGAAAATACGCGCTGCGCCTATCCGCTGAATTTCATTCCCAATGCCTCGAAGACGGGCCTTGCCGCGCATCCGAAAACGATCATCATGCTGACGGCGGATGCTTTCGGCGTCATGCCGCCTATCGCGCGTCTGACGCCGGATCAGGCCATGTATCACTTCCTTTCCGGCTACACCGCAAAGGTCGCCGGCACGGAAAAGGGAGTGACGGAACCAGAAGCGACGTTCTCGACCTGCTTCGGTGCGCCGTTCATGCCGCGTCATCCAACCGAATATGGCAATCTGCTGAAAGAACTCATCCATCGCCACGGTGTTGAATGCTGGCTTGTCAATACCGGTTGGACGGGTGGTGCTTATGGTACCGGCAAGCGCATGCCGATCAAGGCCACACGTACTTTGCTGTCGGCAGCGCTCTCCGGCGAACTGGCCAAGGCAGATTTCCGCATTGATCCTAATTTCGGTTTCGCGGTGCCCGTGACTGTCGCTGGCGTCGAAAGCGGTATTCTCGATCCGCGCTCTACGTGGGCCAACGGTGCAGCCTATGATATTCAGGCAGAAAAGCTCGTCTCCATGTTCATTTCGAACTTCGCGAAGTTTGAGGCACATGTCGACGGCGGCGTGCGCGATGCGGCGCCCGGCATCAAGGCTGCGGCCGAATAGGTTCTAAAATATTGATGATTCACGTGAAACCCGGCCCATTCCGCCGGGTTTTTCTTTGCGTGTTTTAAAATTCCCGCGGATATGAGATAGAAGCCCGCATGGCCAGCGACGCGCTCTATATCAACGACGGGATCACCATCGCTGGATGGGAGCTGACGGAACAATTTGTTCTGGCCGGTGGCCCCGGCGGCCAAAATGTCAACAAGGTTTCGACGGCCGTCCAGCTGTTCTTCAATATCCCCAATTCACCTTCGCTTCCCGATCGCGTCAAGACGAATGCCATCAAGCTTGCCGGCAAGCGCATGTCGAAAGAGGGCGTGCTGATGATCGAGGCAAGCCGCTTTCGCAGCCAGGATCGCAATCGCGAGGATGCGCGAGAACGCCTCAAGGAACTGATCCTTGGGGCCGCCAAGCCCCCACCGCCACCGCGCAAGAAAACGAAACCGACCAAAGGCTCGATCGAACGCCGCCTGAAGGAAAAATCCGGGCGCGCCGAAGTGAAGAAGATGCGCGGCCGTCCCGGCGGAGAATGATATGACGGAGCTTTCGACCGGCGTCCGTCACTTTCCGGAATATCTGGACCGCGCCCGGCAGGAAGCGCTCGTGGAAATGATCCGCAGCATCGTCGCTGAGGCTCCGCTTTTCGTGCCCGTGATGCCGAGCACGGGCAAACCGATGTCGGTCCGGATGAGCAATTGCGGTCCACTGGGCTGGGTCACCGATAAGGAGCGCGGCTACCGCTATCAATCGACGCATCCTGTCACCGGCAGGCCGTGGCCGGCGATGCCGGACGTCTTGCTCGACATCTGGAACGGTGTTTCCGACTGCGAAAAACCGCCGCAGGCTTGCCTGATCAATTTCTATTCGGACGACGCAAGAATGGGTCTGCATCAAGACAGGGACGAGCAGGATTTGAAGGCGCCTGTCGTTTCGATCTCCCTCGGCAACAGTTGTCTTTTCCGCATCGGCGGGCTTTCCCGCACAGACCGCACGCGGTCGGTCAAACTCGCCAGCGGCGATATCGTGGTTCTTGGGGGCGAAGGGCGTTTATGCTTTCACGGCGTCGACCGCATCTATCCGGCAACTTCGACGCTGCTCAAGAATGGCGGGCGGATCAATCTGACGTTAAGGCGGGGGGATCCGTGAATCCGGCTAGAGCTTCCTGAGCGCGACCTGCTCGATGAGGTGGTTTTCGCCCTTGCGCTGGATCAGATCAGCCCGTGGGCGGGTCGGCAGGATGTTCTGCCGGAGATTCTTCAGGTTGATGTTGGCCCAAAGACCTTCGGCGATGGAAAGCGCTTCTTTTTCGCTGATCGAGGCATAGCGATGGAAATAGGAATTCGGATCGCGGAAGGCGGTTTCGCGCAGACGCATGAAGCGTGTGACATACCAGTTGTGGATCAGTTCTTCTTCGGCATCGATGTAGATCGAGAAATCGAAAAAGTCGGAAACCATCGGCACGATCTTGCCGTCGGCCGGAAGGTCGCGCGACTGCAGAACGTTGATGCCTTCGAAAACCAGGATGTCGGGCCGGTCGATGATCGTGTATTCGTTCGGAACGACGTCATAGACCAGATGAGAATAGACGGGCGCCTTCACATTCGGCTGTCCGGCCTTGATCGCGGAGAGAAATTTCAGGATGGCGCCTGTGTCGTAGCTTTCGGGAAAGCCCTTGCGCTGCATAAGGTTTTCCCGCTCGAGTACTGCGTTTTGATGCAGAAAGCCGTCGGTCGTGATCAGGTCGACCTTTGGACTCGATGGCCAGCGCCGCAGCAGTTCCTTCAAGATACGCGCGGTCGTTGATTTACCGACGGCGACGGAGCCGGCGATGCCGATGACGAATGGTGTTTTCGTCACGTCGGACAAGCTGAGGAACCGGTTGCGCTGTTCAAAGAGCAATTGCGATGATTCGACATGTGAGGAGAGCAGACGCGACAGCGAGAGGTAGATGCGCCGGACTTCGTCGAGATCGACCGGATCGCCCATCGAGCGCAACCTCGCGACCTCCTCGGCCGTGAGCGTGAGCGGCGTGTCGGCGCGGAACTTCGCCCATTCCTCGGAAGAAAAGAAATTATACGGCGAATAGGAATTCGCCTGGAAGTGATCGAGCGTTTCTGGCGCCCCGAGAATTTGCGTCGCGATACTCATGAACTCTGCCGGCTGGCCTTTTCCTTGACGCCGGATTGAGCCGTACGCCGCTCAAGCTCCGCCATCACATCCTGCAACGGAATGCCTGCTATCTTCAATACGACCAAAAGGTGATAGAGGAGGTCGGCCGCCTCGTAGGTAAGATTGGCGCGATCCCCCGCTACAGCAGCCATGACGGCTTCAATGGCTTCTTCGCCGAGTTTCTTTGCTGCCTTCTGCTGCCCGGCGGCAACGAGCTTCGCCGTCCAGGATTCATC
>NZ_JABEPH010000096.1:0-17496 GCF_013004495.1 Rhizobium sp. SEMIA 4085 | reverse complement strand
TAGTCTTCGTGCTCGACCTGCGCGCCGCCATCGGCCGGACAATAGACGCTCATCTTGATCATGGTCGGGCTCCTGCCTGAACGCCTCTCCGAGCGTCCGAGAGGGGCCTTCTAGCTCACCGACTCGTAAAGCCGCAACCAGATTTTGGCTGAAGCGAGTTTGACGAGAACAAGGTAGTTTTCGCTGTGCTTCTCGAAGCGGGTGGCGACGGCACGGAAGTGCTTGAGTTTGCTGAGGAAGCGTTCGACGAGGTTGCGGTAGCGATAGAGGAAGGCGCTGAACGGCGGGCGGCGTTCGCGGCCGGGCATCGGCTTGATGTTGGCCCATACGCCGCGCGCGGCCATCTGGAGGCGCAAGGCATCACTGTCGTAGGCGCGATCGGCGAGCAGCACGCCGCCGCCGCCGAGCGTATCGAGCATGTCGGCGGCGCTCCTGCCATCGTGTGCTTGTCGGGCGTCAGCTTGAGGGCGATCGGCAGGGCGCGCATCGACCAGCGCGTGGATCTTAGTGGTCAGTCCACCGCGCGAGCGCCCCATGCATCTGTCGTCAGGCTCACGCCCCGGCGGTATCCGGCGCGCGCCCTTTTTTACCGTTGGCACCATGCTGGTGAACCCGGACCGACGAGCTGTCGATCATCTGCACATCGCCATCGTAAACCTTGATACAGCATCGAAGAGCCGGTCCCATACGCCCGCCTTGCGCCATCTGACGAAGCGGTTGTAGCAGGTCGTATACGGGCCGTAGCGCTCGGGAATTTCCGTCCACGGCGAGCCGGGTCCGAAGACGCCAGTAAATCCCATTCAGAACACGCCGGTCGTCAACCCGAGGCACCCCGCGCGGCTTGCTCGGTAGCAGCGGCTCGATCACCGACCACTCGAAATCCGTCAACTCGTAGCGAGGCTGGCTCATCAGCAGCGTACAACAGCAATTTATGAGTGCGTGACCCCAATTAGACGAGAGCCGAGATATAAGCCGCCGCACGACGCGTGACACCCCAGGTAATGACGATGTTTCCGGCCTGCAAGCGAGCTTCCTGCACCTCGGGGCGGTCTACCAAGTCATGCGTCTGCCGCCGTCGTCGAAGAGGTGAAGGCTTTCGGCAGCCGCGCAGACCGACACACCTTCGTCAATGGCGATCCGCGACCGGCCGGGAACCCGGAAGACGATCGGCTGACCGTTTGCGAGCCAAGCGTGGACATAGCTTTCCGCTCCAACGAGCTCGACGGCGCCAACCCGCGCGTCAGCCCTGAACGCATCCGCTCTGCCCTCTTGCCAAATGTGGAGGTCCTCCGGTCGGACTCCCAGCGTGACGGCACTGGCGGGGAGGGCGGTGCTGGGCGATAGCAAGAAGCCGCTGCTGTCACCGGTCCGGTCCCAAAGGGTCATGGAAGGCGAGCCGATAAAGGTTGCAACGAAGGTCGTGGCCGGCTTCTCGTAAAGCTCGATTGGTGTGCCGATCTGGTCAATCTGGCCACCGTTCAGCACTACAAGACGATCGGCCAGTGTCATCGCCTCCATCTGGTCATGGGTCACGTAGACGCTTGTTGTCGCCAGCGAACGCTGCAGGCGCTTGATCTCGACGCGCATCTGTACGCGGAGCTTGGCATCAAGATTGGAGAGCGGCTCGTCAAACAGGAAAGCGGCCGGCTCTCGCACGATGGCGCGCCCCATCGCCACACGCTGACGCTGCCCGCCCGACAACTGCCTCGGTTTGCGCTCTAAAAACGCCTCGATCTCGAGCGCGCTTGCAGCCTTTTCGATGCGGCGCTCGATTTCGTCTTTCGGTGTCTTGCGGTTCTTCAGGCCGTAAGCAAGGTTCTGCCGAACCGTCATATGCGGGTAAAGCGCGTAGTTCTGGAAGACCATGGCGATATCGCGCTCGGACGGCTCCAGGCGATTGACCACGCGATCGCCAATGGCGATTTCGCCCGACGTGATGCCTTCGAGACCGGCGATCATTCGCAGCAACGTTGATTTGCCGCAGCCTGAAGGCCCGACGAGCACGACGAACTCGCCGTCTGCGATTTCCATCGATACTCCCTTGATGGCTTCGATACCGCCGCCATAGGTCTTGCGGACATCGTTGAGATTGATCTTGGCCATTACTTTTCCGTCTCCACAAGACCTTTTACGAACCAGCGCTGCATGAGCACGACGACGAGAATGGGCGGAATGATTGCAAGGATTGCTGTCACCATCACGTAGTTCCAGGGGGTTGCCGCATCGGCGAAATCCATCATCTTTCGAAGAGCGATGATGATCGTATTCATCTTCGCGTCATTGGTGACAAGCAAAGGCCAGAGATACTGGGTCCAGCCATAGATGAAGAGGATCACGAAGAGCGCTGCGATATTCGTCTTCGACAAGGGTAGCAGTATATCGCGCATGAAGCGGAAGGGGCCGGCGCTGTCGATCCGCGCCGCCTCCAGTAATTCCCCTGGGATTGTCAGGAAAAACTGGCGGAAGAGAAATGTCGCCGTGGCAGAGGCCATCAGCGGAAGTGTCAATCCGGCATAGGTGTCGATCATGCCGAGATCGACGATCACCTTATAGGTCGGAAGGATACGAACCTCGACTGGAAGCATCAACGTGATGAAGATCATCCAGAAGAAGGCCATGCGAAACGGGAAACGGAAGAAAACGATCGCGAAAGCCGAGAGAAAGGAGATCAGAATCTTTCCGACCGCTATCAGGACCGCCACGACAAATGTGTTGAAGAGCAGGCGCTCGAGGCTCACTCCGACGACCTGTTCAACACCGCCGGAAAGTGCGGAGGTGTAGTTCTCTACGAAATGATCGCCGGGCAACAGCGAGATGGGCGGCCTGATGATCTCCGCCGACGTCATTGTCGAGGCGACGAACGTGTAATAGATCGGGAACGCGACGATGATGATGCCGACAATCAGCATCAGATGGCCGATAAGATTGGCGAGGGGGCGTTTTTCGATCATTGCCGCATCTCACGCATAGTGCACGCGCTTCTCGACGAAGCGGAACTGAAACGCGGTCAGCGCAATGACGATGATCATCAAGATGACGGATTGAGCGGCCGACGAGCCAAGATTGAGGTTCACGAAGCCGTCATTATAGACCTTGTAGACGAGCGTTTCGGTGGCCTTGGCGGGGCCGCCGCCGGTGACTGCATGGATGATGCCGAAGGTATCGAAGAAGGCGTAGACGGTGTTGACGACGAGCAGGAAGAAGGTCGTCGGTGCCAAAAGCGGGAAAACGATCGTCCAGAAACGTCGGTTGCCGCGCGCTCCGTCGATTGCCGCAGCCTCGATCAGCGATTTCGGAATGGCTTGCAGGCCGGCGACGAAGAACAGGAAGTTGTAGCTGATCTGCTTCCACGCAGCCGCCACGACAACAAGCATCATTGCTTGATCGCCGTTGAGCAGCGGATCCCACATGAAGCCGTTACGCCGCAGAAGATAGGCAAACGTGCCCATTGCAGGATTGAACATGAAAAGCCAGAGCATGCCGGCCACGGCGGGCGCGACCGCATAAGGCCAAATCAGCAGCGTTCGGTAAAAGGTCTGACCACGCACGACTTTATCTGCGGCAGTCGCGAGCGCCAATGCCACGACCATCGAAAGCAATGCCGTCAGTAGGCTGAAGACGATCGTGACCTGCAGAGAATGCAGATAGTTGGGGTCCGCAAAGACGTCGCGGAAATTTGCAAGGCCGACGAAGCCGCTCTTCAAGCCGAAGGGATCCTCGCGCTGTACCGACTGGTAGAGGGCCTGGCTTGCCGGCCAGAAAAAGAAAACAACGGTCAGGATAATTTGCGGAGCAACCAGGAAATAGGGAAGCATCTTGTTTGGAAAAACAACGCGCTGCACGGAGAACTCCTTGACATGAAGAACCGCCCGCGGCCTGTGGGCCGCGGGCGCAAGTCATTTCGACGACTACTGGCTAACGGCCTGCTTGATAGCAGCGTTGCCGCGTTCGACAGCCTTGTCGAGTGCCGTTTTTGCATCCTGTTTTCCCGCAAGCATGGCCTCGAATTCCTCATTCATGATGTCGCGGACCTGCGGCAAGTTCGGGAGGCGCACCCCCTTGGAGTTTTCCGTCGGTGCCTTGCCCATCATCTGCAGGATTGGCGTTTGCCGCCCCGGGTTCTTGTCGTAGAAACCCGACTTCTTCGTTTCCTCATAAGCGGCCATCGTGACCGGCATGTAGCCGGAAACCTGATGCAGCCGCGCCTGGACGTTTGTCTGCGACAGGAAGTGGAAGAACTCGGCGATGCCCTTGTATTCAGCATCGCTCTTACCCGCAAAAACCCAGAGACTGGCCCCGCCGGGAATCGTGTTCTGTGGCCGACCTTCGCCTTCATAATAAGGCAATTGTCCGATGCCGTAGTTCATGCCGGATTTGACGATATCGCCGAGGCCGCCTGACGATTCCGTCATGATGCCGCATTCACCGGAAGTGAAGAGCTGTTTGGCTTCCGAGGTGCGCCCGCCATAGCGGAACGTGTCATCCTTGGCGAGGTCGGCGATCGCCTGAAAATGCTGAACGAAAAGCGGGCTGTTGAAGGCGAGCGTCACCTCGGTTCCGCCAAGGCCGTTTTCGTTTGAACCGTAGGATACGTTGTTCCAGGCTGCGAAGTTCTCTGTCTGGATCCAGGTGAGCCAGGTGGAGGTCAAGCCGCAGGATGATGCGCCACTCGCTTTGATCTTTTTGGCGGCCTCAAACACCTCCGGCCACGTTTTCGGTGGAGTTTCTGGATCCAGGCCGGCTTTCTTGAAGGTATCCTTGTTGTAGTAGAGGATCGGCGAGGAAGAATTGTAAGGAAAGGACAGCATCGTGCCATCCGGCTTCGAATAATAGGCGACGATACCTGGCAGATATTCCGACTTGTCGAAGCTGTAGCCGCCCTTTTCGAGCACCTCGGCGGCGGGCATGATTGCGCCTTCAGCCCCCATCATAACGCCGCTACCGGCGTCGAACACCTGAAGAATAGCGGGCGGCTGCTTGGCACGGAACGCGGCGATGCCGGCATTTAGGGTTTCGGGGTAGCTGCCCTTGAAGACCGGAACGATCTTATAGTCCGCCTGGCTTGCGTTGAATTCCTTTGAAATCTGTTCGACGACTTCGTTGTTTGCGCCGGCCATGGCGTGCCACCACTGCAGCTCAGTGAGTGCAAACGCTTGCGGTGCCGCGCCAAGCGAAACGGCGATAGCCGCTGTCGATAAGAGAACTGTACGAATGGACATTAGTTCCTCCCTGTTTGTTGGGTGAAGCCGGCAAGCCGGCATCCAAATATTCCAAGGACAATCCTCCTCGATTGCCCATGGAAATCCTGTTCAACGGCAATCCCGAAAGACGAAATGCCGGTACCGCTTAAGGAGCGATCGACGCAAGTTGGCGCCGGCTCTTGCCCTGACCAGCATCTGTCTTTCATAAGCCTGCCACCTGTCGCAGATCCTTGATAGCTCCGGGGGCGGCGGCAAGCACCGGCGCCCCTTTCGTCAGCCCTTCGCCCTCCGTGGGGAAGGATTGATACCAGCCGCCGGCTTCCTTCACCAGACAATAGCCTGCCAGGCAGTCCCAGGCGTGCATGTAAGGTTCGTAATAGCCGACCAGACGGCCAGCCGCGACATAGGCGAGCATCAGGGCGCCCGAGCCGTTTCGGATAAAGTTGCCGCCCGCAGCGAGCAGGCTTTCAACCATCTTGCCCACGAAAGCTGGCGTTACGTAGTTGTTCGAACCGATGCCCGTTACGCTGTTGCGGATGGTGCGCGTGGGATCGAGCCGAAGCGTCTTGCCGTTCAATGTTGCGCCAAGCCCCAGTGCAGCCGCATAAAGCTCGTCGTGGCACGGAGCGCAGATAACACCCACGACAGGAACGCCTTCATGCAACAAGGCAATCGAAATGCACCAGTTCGGCATGCCGTTGATAAAGGGGCTGGTGCCATCGATTGGATCGACGACCCAAGTGAAGCCCGACGTGCCGGCTTCGAGCCCATATTCTTCACCGAGTACGCCGTCGTCTGGATAGGCTTCGTTGAAGCGTCCGCGGATCAGATTTTCGACCTCCCGGTCGGCGATCGAAACGACATCTTGCGGATCGCGCTTGGTTTCAATCACCAGCGTCTCGCGGCGCTTGAAGTAATCAAGCGCCATAGCGCCCCCTTCGCGGGCTACGGCTTCGGCAAGCGCGAGCCGGGCTTCGAGATTTGATGCATGCGATGTCATGAAATCTTCCCTTGATGAAACGCGGCTCAGCCGCCGATGATGGCAATCCCGCGATCCTTGAAGCTGATCTCAACCTCCGTCAAAGGCTGAAGTGCTCTTTCGACCGCAGGATCGACGACGAAAAGCGTGCCGTTGCTCGTTTTCACTTCGTATTCCACGCGGTCGCCGAGATAGGCTGCATGCGTGATCTGTCCGTTGAAGGCGCCGCCGTTTCGCGCCGACAGCGTAATGGCGTTCGGGCGCACCGCGAGCTGAGCCGGTCCGGGGCGGACATTGCGGCCGGGGACGCGATGCAAGTGACCTTCGACGTTGATCGTGGCTTCTCCGCCTTCGGTGCCAACAACATCACAGGCCACGACATTTGCCTCGCCCATGAAATCTGCGATGAATGCCGATACCGGCTGATCGTAGAGGTCGCGCGGCGCGCCCTTCTGGGCGACTTCACCGTCCTTCATGACGATGATCTGGTCGGAGACGGCAAGCGCCTCGTCCTGGTCGTGGGTAACGTAGACGGCGGTGAAGCCGAGCCGCTGCTGCAAATCGCGGATCTCCGTTCTCACCCGGCGGCGAAGCCGGGCATCGAGGTTCGACAGCGGCTCGTCGAGGAGCAGCACCTGCGGTTCGAGCACCAGCGCGCGGGCAACGGCAACACGCTGCTGCTGACCTCCGGAGAGTTCGGCAGGCAGGCGCTGGCCCATCCCGGAAAGACCGACGAGCGTCAGACCGTCTTCGGCGCGCTCGCGGGCCTCCTTGCGCTTCAACCCCGAGGATTCGAGGCCATAAGCGACGTTGTCGAGTGCCGTCATGTGCGGAAAGAGCGCATAGGACTGGAAAACCATCGAGACATCGCGCTCATTGGCCGGAAGCATCGTCACATCCTTGCCGCCGATAAGGATGCGGCCCGCCGAAGGAAGTTCAAGACCTGCCAGCATGCGCAGCGTCGTCGTCTTTCCGCAACCCGAAGGACCGAGCAGCGTTACCAGCGTGCCGGGCTCGATTGTCAGCGACAGGTCGGATATGGCGGTGAAGGCGCCGAAGGTCTTGCGGACGTTCTCGAAGACGACGGAACCGGGTTTGTTGACGCTCATGCGGTTTTCTCCTGGCCAATCGGGCCGGCAGCGATGGCGGTCGGGACGGCAAGACCAACGCGGCTTTCGCGTCGAAGCCGCCGTTCGCCGACCATAAACTGGAATCCTGCGATGACGGCGACCATGACGACGATCAACGCCGAAGAATAGGCAATGGCCACGCCGTATTCACCGTTTTCGACGAGGCCGACGATATAGGATGTCGCCATGTTGTACTGAGCGCTGACGAGGAAAACGACGGCGCTGATCGAGGTGATCGCGCGCACGAAGGAATAGACGAGCGCTGCGGTAATGGCTGGCCGCAGCAACGGCAGGATGATCTTGCGGATCGTGCGAAAACTGTCGGCGCCCAGCGTCAGCGAGGCTTCATCGAGGCTCTTGTCCAACTGGCTCATGGCCGCCACGCCACCGCGTACGCCAACCGGCATGTTGCGGAAAACGAAGCACGCGACGAGGATCAGCGCCGTGCCGGTCATTTCGAGCGGCGGCAAGTTGAAGGCCATGATGTAGCTGATACCGATGACGGTGCCGGGGATTGCAAAGCTCATCATCAGCGCGAATTCGAAAAGATTCCGCCCGGCAAATCTCTGCCGCACGATGAGATAGGCGGTCAAAAGGCCGACCGCAGCGGTGAGCGGGGCGGAGATCAGAGCAATTTCCATTGTTGTCCAGAACGAATTCCAGGCAACCCCAGTCCATGCCAGGCCGCCGTCATCCCGCAACCCGATCGAGAAGGCGCGGATGTAGTGTTGAAATGTCAGCGTGTTGTCGAGGCCCCAGGTGCGCACAAACCCGCCGAAAAGGATCATCGCATAGACGACGATCGTAAAGATCATCCAGGGGATGACGATTGCATGGACGGCGATCGAAAGGCCATGCGGCAGCGCGATGTGTCGGCCCGAATCGCCCTTGCCGGTCACCGTCGCGAAATTCTTGCCCGACAGCCAGAAGCGCTGGGCCAGGAACGCCGAAAGCGTGAAGCACAGCAGGACCAGGGCAAGGACTGCGGCGCGCGACGGGTCGTTTTGCGAGCCGACGACGGCAAAGAAGATTTCGGTCGACAGCACGCCATGGCTGCCGCCGAGTACGAGTGGATTGCCGAAATCGGCCATGCTCTCGATGAATCCGATCAAGAACGCATTCGCCAGGCCCGGCTTCATCAGCGGCAGCGAGATACGCCAGAAGGTACGCCAACGATCGGCGCGCAGCGTCTGTGATGCCTCTTCCATCGATGGGCTGACGCCCTCAACGACGCCGATGAGAACCAGGAAGGAGATCGGCGTGAAGGAGAGCACCTGGGCAATCCAGATGCCGGTCAGGCCATAGAGCCAGCGGCCGGGTTCAAGGCCGAGCAAGGAGGAGACGAACTGCGTCGCAACGCCGGAGCGGCCGAAAAGCAAGGTCAGTGCAAGGCCGACGACGAAGGGCGGCGTGATGATCGGCAGGATCGTCAGCAGCCGCAGGCCCTTCTTGAACGGAAAGCGTGTGCGGGTTGTGACGAGGGCAAAGCAAAGCCCGAGTGTCGTTGAGCCTGCCGCCGTCATGATTGCAAGCCACAAAGTGCGCCAGGCGACACCGCAGTGCCCTGCGCCGGCGATGCAGCCGAGGCTCCAGAGGGACGGATCCTGAATATTGCTGATGAAGCCGTCCGGATTGAAGGAGCCGTCGAAATCCTGGAACGCGCCGACGAACATGCTGCCGATCGGATAGAAGACGAAAACTGTGACGAGCAGCACGAGCATGGCGATGGCGCCGGCGACGAAGGCGTCACCCTTCAGGATGCCGCGCTCGGCGAGGCCAAAGGCGAAGAGCAGCACGAAAACGAGGCCGATAACAACCGCTCCGGCCCCCATGGAGGGTTGGCCGACCGGCAATGCGCCAAAGAGGCTTTCGCTGACCGTCCAGGTCCAACCGGAAAAGCCGATCGCAAGCCCCTGAAGCGCCAGAACGAAAAGGCCGAGGCCACCAGCCCAGGAAAGCAGTGTGCCACGTTGCGCCGGATCGGAAAGGAAGCGCGCGACGCCCCCAAGCAAGACAAGCAAGGCGGCGATCGCGAGCCACCATCGGCCGTGCTGGACGATCTGGAGCATGCCGGGCGCCGTGGAGGCCTCACCCGGAAAAGCCGACAGCCAGCCAAGTCCGAAGAAGCCGCCTTCGATCCGATACCACGGGAGCAGCATCAGAGCGGCAACAGCAAAGACGAGGGCGATATCCAGCCGGCGATTGTGGTTCTTCATGACGTCCGCTCCAGGCTCGGCCGCATCGACTTGACAGCCGGCGGCTTGCGCCAGCCGGCGTCGCCCCTATCAAGGCTTCAGTTTGCCTTCGCGCCGATTTCCTTGTCCCAACGCGAAAGCAATGCCTTGCGCTTGTCCGGCTCGCCGTAGGTCTTGAAGTCGTAGTCGATCAGCTTGATGTCCTCGAACTTCGGCGATTCCTTCGGCACCGTCGCCGACTTGTTGGACGGCAGCTGGAAGGACTTCGCATCCTTCATGTGTGTTTGAACGTCCGCAGACAGTGCCCAGTCGTACCATTTTTTGGCGTTATCGAGGTTCTTGGCGCCCTTGATGATCGACATGGAGCCGACTTCGTAGCCGGTCCCCTCGCAAGGAGCGACCGATTTGACCGGGAAGCCCTCGACTGTCTGGGCAACCGCATCGTGCATGAACACCACGCCGATCGTCGCTTCGCCGCGAGCGGCTGCCTTGACCGGCGCCGAGCCGGACTTGGTATATTGCGAGATGTTGGCGTTGAGCTTGCCGAGATATTCGAACGCCTTGTCTTCACCCATGATCTGGACGAGCGTCGCAAGGGCGGTATAGGCGGTGCCTGACGAATTGGGATTTGCGATCTGGATTTCACCCTTGTAGGACGGATCCAGGAGATCTGCCCAGCATTTTGGTTCTTTCAGTCCCTTCTTCTGCAGCACGTCAGTGTTATAGCCCCAGCCGAGCGCGCCAGCATAAACGCCTACCGTCCGGAAGTTGGCGCTTTCTGCCTGCTTCTTTGCCCAGTCCTGAAGCTGGTCGAGCAGTGGCGACTTGTATTCCTGTGTCAGCCCTTCGCTTGCGGCCTGGAGGTGCGGATCGCCCGTGCCCGCCCACCAGATGTCGGTTTTGGGGTTACGCGCCTCGGCGCGGATTTTCGCATAGGTTTCGCCGGACGACAGCCGAACCATATTCACTCTAACATCCGTTCCCTTTTCAAAACGGTCCTTCATCATCTCGCAAATGACGACATCTGCGGAGCAGATGAGATTGAGGTCCCCGGCGGCGTGGGCCGAATAGGCGCCAAAAGTCACACTCGCGGCGAGCGCTGCCGCGGCAATTTTTACCGAACCCATTATTTCCTCCTGAGTATCGCGACGCCTCCACGCCGTTCGCTCTTTGCAAGCGTGTGCAAATGGTGCATGAGACATCAAAGGCTGTCAATTGCATTCTTCAACGACTGGCATCATTATCCGCTGCAGGATAGCTTGCACGCCATTGCAAAGCATAGCAAAATCCCATCAGGGGATGGGAGGAGCTGTGTCGTCCAAGATTTTTGTCAGCGCTGACGAAGTCGCCAAAAGAGCAGGGGTGTCGCGCTCGGCTGTTTCGCGGGCTTTCACGCCCGGCGCGAGCGTATCGGCTGAAACAAGGCGCAAGGTAATGGAAGCCGCCGACGCGCTCGGCTATCACGTCAACCATCTGGCGCGCGGATTGATGCGCAACGAAAGCGGCATCGTCTGTCTGATCGCTTCAGAGGTCGCCACACCCTATCGCTCGGCGCTGCTGCGGGAATTGACTCAGCAGCTGCAGAGCGTCGGCAAGGTTGCGATGCTCGTGAACACGGACAGGTCGGACGGGAGTGTAGATCGGGCTTTGAGCCAAGCCATTCGGTACCGTGCCGATGCTTCAATCATTCTGTCCGGTTTGCCGGATAAGTCGATTACGCAGCTTTGCCTGAGAAACGGACAAAGGCTCGTCCTGATTAATCGCGACGATGATCAGCCTGGTCCGCTTCGCATCAACCTTGATGATCATGAAGCAGCGGGACGAGTGGTAACAGCCTTTCTTCGCGCCGGCTGCCGCAGGCTTGCGTTCGCGAACTCCGAAGCAGGCACGCCTAGCCTCATGGCGGGCGAACACGGTTTCGTTGCCGCTGCCAAAACCTTCGGCTTGGACATCATGGTTGAGCGTTACGGCTGGACGGGCTACGAGGCTGGCCAAATCCTGGCGCAGCGCATGTTGACCAGAAAGGACCGCCCGGACGCCGTATTTTGCGCCACTGATCTTCTTGCCTGTGGTTTCATGGACGCAGCTCGCCATCAGTTTTCCGTGGCGATTCCAGATCAGCTTTGCATTGTCGGATTTGATGATATCGAGCAGGCGTCCTGGTCTTCCTACCAGTTGACGACGTTCGCGCAACCCGTACAGGCGATTGCCAGGCAAGCTGTCGCTTGGCTTGGAAAAGATGCCGAAAGTCGGTCTGAAAGCCAGTCCCTGAGGTTGCATGCCGAACTGGTTTGGCGCGGATCGGTCAGAGGAGCCTGAAAGTAATTCGCATGGGGAACAGAATGGGCACCAAGGCGATTTAATCGAGCACCGCCACCGCACAGCCATGAGGACCAGCGTTATCAGCCCGCAAAAGAAAATGGCTGGCAAGAAGAGCCGCACATTTCTTGGAAAACTGGCAGAGCATTACGATGCGCTGTCTCAGCCTTGTTATGAGCAATGTGCGGCGCTTTGTTATCGGCCAGCCCCCGACGGCTTTCAGGTTCTGGTCGTGACATCGCGCGAAAGTGGCCGATGGATCATACCGAAAGGCTGGCCGATTGAAGGAAAGAAGGATTACCAAGCCGCCGCGCAGGAAGCGCTTGAGGAGGCCGGTATTCGCGGCAAGGTGAAAAAGAAACCATTCGGCTATTTCACCTACCTGAAGAAGCTGGATACCGGTAGGCAGGTGCCCTGCATCGTTCAAGTGCACTTGCTGAAGGTCGACGGGACGGAGGCGGATTTTCGCGAGAACGGTCAACGAAGGCGGGAGTGGGTCTCCTGCTATGAGGCCGCAAGGCGTGTGCAGGAGCCGGAGCTGAAGGGACTTTTGCTGACGCTTGCGCGCAAAAGAGACGGTCAGCGGAATTGATTGATGCAGAAGCCGCGGCGTGCGGCGGCGCGGCTTTTTTTGAACACTGCCGGAAATTTCCACCCAACCGCCTTCGAATGGTAATTCCGGTCTTCCTCCAAGGCTCATGCAGCCGAAATTCGACAGGCGGACCGACAACCGCAACGTTTGCCGCAGCCAGACCCGCAGCGCCGACGAAGTTCCGGCGATTTTGCAGCATCGTTGGCCTGTCGACAGGACACCTTTGCGTGCCGTCAGACGCGGATAGCGGACGGACTCGTGCCGAATTTCGCCTTGAAGCTGGCGGCGAAATGCGCCGGTGTAGAGAATCCGCAGGCGGCTGCGACTTCGGTGATACTGACCTTGCCGGCTCGGACGATTTCGTAAGCCACCGCAAGCCGCCGCTCATGCACGAAACGGTGTGGCGTCTGGCCCGTGGTCAGTTTGAACATACGGGCGAAATGATAGGAGCTGAGGCCTGCCTCCGCGGCAAGTCGGTCGAGGCTGAGGTCGCCGGCGAGATCGGCATCGATCAATTGTATAATGCGTTTCAAAACGTGGGGTGAAAGCCCGCCCTGGAGGACAAGGCTGCTGGACCGGACCGGACCGTTCTTGCGCAGCACTTCGAGTAAGATGAGATCAGCCGCCTGGGCAAGCAAAAGGCGATTGGCGCTTTCCGACCAGTCGTTCGGCAGGATCGCCCCGTTGATGATGTCCGCAATGAAGCCGTCCGAAAAGAAACTCAGGTCGGGAAGCGTCAACGTCCGGCTGTCGCGATCGAAGACCTCGCCGGCCAGCCGTTGGAACCGGCCCTGAGAGATGTAGATGTGACAGAAATAGACGTCGCGGAGTACATGCCAGGCGCTGTCACCATCTGCCGGCAGCAGACAGAGCGCTCCGGACGAGCCTATCCCCATCTGTCCGCCGTCCATGCGGCGCACGGTACCATCGAGATAAAGGCTGACGGTGTGATGCCCGGGATCGCGATATGAAAGGCGGCTGTTGGCGAAGTTTCGCCATTGCGCAATCGTCAGGCCACCGCCGAGATCAACCTGTCGCAGCAGCTTGGCGCCTACACCTTCCAAAGCGGATGAAATCGATCCCGTTTGCATGCTTTCTCATAAGGCCGCGGCGGCATCTCCTGCAACTGGGTGCTGCCGAAGACCGCAAGATTTCGATAGTCACGCAAGTCTATGATAGCGGAAGGTGGTGCAGCGCCATAGAAGACGCCGTTCAATGCCTCCGACAGGAAAGACAGTTCATGGCGCCGCTTCTCTTCGTTCTCACCGTCCTTATCTGGGGCACCACGTGGTATGCGATCAAGCTTCAGGTCGGCATCGTGCCCGCGGAGGTTTCGATCCTCTATCGTTTCGCGCTGGCAGCCATTCTGCTGCTTGGATTGCTGGCGCTGCGCCGGCGCCTGCCGCCACCGCCATCGAAGCATTGGCTGACGGTCGGCGCTCAGGGCCTTTGTCTGTTCTGCTGCAATTTTCTCTGCTTCTATTATGCCGCCGGCATGCTGCCGAGCGGCATCGTCTCAGTCGTTTTTGCAATGGCAACACTATTTAACGCGGCGAACGGCTGGCTCCTTCATGGAAATCGCCCAAGCGCCCGCGTGATGCTGGCGGGCGCCGTTGGACTCGTCGGCCTGGTGCTTCTTTTTGCAGATGAGATACGCGCGCTTGACACCACGCCTGAGGGCGGACTTGGGCTTTTGCTGGCACTTACAGGCACCTATTGCTTCTCGCTCGGCAATTTCCTCTCCGCTCGCCATCAAAGGCTGGGACTCGATCTCCCGTCGACGACGGCCTATGCGATGGTCTGCGGCGTGGCGGCGCTGGGCGCCATAGTGCTTGTCCGCGGCCTGCCTCTCACGTTCGATCCATCGCCGGTCTATGCGGGCGCGCTGCTCTATCTTGCGATCCCGGGAAGCGTCGTCGGCTTCCTCGCCTATCTGGCGCTCGTTGGCCGATGGGGCCCGGCGCGCGCCTCCTATGCGACGGTGCTGTTTCCGCTCGTCGCCTTAACGGTCTCGACACTTTTTGAAGGCTACGCTTGGAGCGCCGAGGCTGTGCTCGGTCTTGCTTTAGCGCTCGGCGGCAACCTGATTATGTTCGGAAAGCCCATCAGGCTGCACCGGATCGCCCAAGCAAGGCAGACATGAGCGATGGGGAATTTTTAAGGTGAGGAAGGCAATTTTGATTGTCGTCGCCGGGATCTCCTTGATCTATGCCCACAGGGCCGGGCGATGTCGCATCTCGATCAAGCGCCAGTCAGTCGCGCAGCAGTAAAATCGCCAATTCAAATTGCCTTTGGTCGCGCGGCGTGGTGGCTTTCTTCCGCCTTGACGAGGCCTTCGCGAAGGTGTTGGGCATCGGATTCCTGAGCGTAGTGCATCGTTGCAAGAAAAGCGTCGATGTCAAATTGTGGGGCAAGTACCCTAACTTTTTCCAGATGACCTGCCGCGGCGATCTCATCACCAAGCCAACCGTAGCATGCGGCGACAAACGCGTGCTGGACGTAGTCCATGACTGACAGATGCATGAATGCTTCGATCGCCTCGCCGTACTGATGGGCAGCAAAATGCGATTTCCCAAGATGGCTCCAAAACCGCTCGGGGTGATGGGGATTGAGCCGCATTGCCCGACGGATCCATTCCAGCCCCTCTTCAGGTCGCCCTAGCCACGTCAACAGCTCTCCTTGCTGAACCACGACCAGGTCGTAATTAGGATTGAGGGAAAGGGCGCGCTCCTGGTGATACCGCGCTGTGGTGAGGGCATTGTTGTTTACATTCACCGCAGCCAAAATTCGATGGACGTCGGCGTCGTTGTCATCCAGCGCCAGCGCCCGATCCAACGCGGCAACGATCTCATTCCACACGGCATCCTTGTCTTCGCACCAGCCGTTGACCCAAGCTTGGCCCAGAATGCATGCGCGCCACGCATGGGCGTGGGCATAACCCGCGTCAAGCTTGACCGCACGGTCTATGAGCAGCTGCGCCTGTCGGTTGTCCTGCGGTGTGCTTCTGTGGTGCAGTACCTTGGCGGCGAGCGCGCACTCGTATGCGGCCATATTGGCCGGTTTTGTTCGCCCGAGCCGGTCGCGCTGGGCTGCTTCGACGCGACCAGGTAAAGTGGCCACTATCGCTCCGGTTACCTCGTCCTGTATCGCGAATATGTCGTCAAGCTTCCTATCGTATTTGTCTGCCCAAATATGAGCATCGTTGACTGCGTCGATGAGCTGGACGGTCACCCGCACCCTGTCGCCAATCTTGCGGACGCTTCCCTCCACCAAGTACTGCGCCCCGAGCTTTTCGGCGACTTCCCGTACGTTTACGGCGTGGTTTTTATAGACAAAGCTCGAATTTCGCGAAATGACGAACAGTTCGTGACGGCGGGATAGTTCAGTAATGATGTCCTCTGTCAGGCCGTCGGCGAAGAATTCCTGATCGGGGTCGCCGCTCATGTTGATGAATGGCAGCACAACGATCGAAGGTTTCGCGACAGATCGTTTCGCATCCAGGTCATCCGTTTGACCGGGCAGGGCGGCCACTTCGAGCCCGACACGAAAGAGATGAACCGGTCGGCTTATATTCTTGAGCGTCTTCTCTCCCAAATCCTCGATCGTGACTTCAAGCCGGTCGACTATTTGTGTCGCCACTGCCGCCGTGATGCAGACGCCGCCGACGTCGGCCAACTGCTCGATGCGGGAAGCAATATTCACACCGTCGCCGAAAATATCCTGATCGTCAAAAATAATGTCGCCGAGATTGATCCCGATCCTGAATTCGATCCGCCGATCCTGCGGCACGTCCGAATTGCGCCGCTTCATGCGCTGCTGTATCTCCACGGCGCACTTCACTGCATCGGAGACACTTAGGAATTCGACAAGCATGCCGTCCCCCGTCGTCTTGATGATGCGACCCTTGTTTTTGGCAATCGCGGGGTCCATCAACTCAATTCGGTGGGTTTTCAGGCGGGCAAGCGTGCCTGCTTCATCGATCTCCATCAGCCGGCTGTAGCCTGCCATGTCGGCTGCCATGATCGCGGCTAGTCTCTGTTCCATGTCATCTGCCAAACAAGAGTGACGCACTTTCGCGAGAATCGCCAACCTGGAGTGCGATCACCTCCCGCTTAGGGCGCCTGATATTCGATTTTACCGCACTGCTGGGAAATGGCCATCTAAATTAGCATATGCTTATTATGTAGATGCTGATGCTGATAAAGATGAAGGTGGGGTGGCAATCCGCAATGCCGCTCGCGCGCCCTCGGCGACGGCTCCCCTGTGCTGGTGCAAAGTGCGAAGGGTGACCATTCGCCAACATCGTAGCGGAGCGGCAAGGCGTCGGGCTACCAGAATACGGCGCGACGAAAACGAAAGTAGCGCTCGGCCCATCCGCCGGTCGAAGAGTCAAAAAAAGCAAGCCCGGCGTAAGGGTTGAGCCATGATATTGCCAAATGTGTTGAAGAAGCGGTTGCCCGGGAAATCGGAAACCGTCAACCACCCGTCTTCGCCGATAGGGACAAGCCGGAACGACCTGCGCGATGCGAGACATTCACCTGTCGAAACTCCCGAACGTCTAGGTAGCGACGAAAAAAGTATCCGGCTACTCCACCAGTGCGCGGGCAGCACCGTCAAGCGCAAAACTTTCATCCGGGGCACGAAAGAGGATCGCGCCGGACGAACCGGACCTGCCGAAGCTGGATATATTTCGGGCAGTTGTCGAAGCTCTGATCGACCAAAACTTCGAACCTGCCCGCATGCCGTTCAAAAGGTTGCGGCGGCGCGTGCCGAGATCGATACCAAAAAGGGCGACAAGGAGCCGTGGTCCATGCCGGTTTCGGCAGGATCGGCAAACTCCCTTTCCAGCTCGACGCAGAGCCTGCCGGAATCCAGGACATGGAGAAAGCCCGGCTACCGGAATGAAGAGTGGCCCAGACGTCGCCGTCTCGGTCCACTGCCCCCAAAACCACCATCGGTAGCAGCGGAAAGAAATCCTGTGCTGGTCGACCAGACGATCGCGCACGACGCGGCGCCCGACCTCATCCATTCGTGCTTCGACGCCGAGCCGCGTCTGGTGAGCGATTTCGCCGATGATGCC
>NZ_JABEPH010000095.1:0-17525 GCF_013004495.1 Rhizobium sp. SEMIA 4085 | reverse complement strand
AAACAGGTCCGCGCCCTGAGCAGGGTTGCTTCCAGCGCGTGCCAATCAATATGCAGGGCCGCCGAATGCTTGCGAACTACGAGGAATACGAATGCACAGTGATCGATATGTCTCCCGGCGGCATGTATGTCACCTGCGCCGGCCGGCCGCGCGCCAATGAGCGCGTCGTCGCCTATATCGATCATCTCGGCCGTGTCGAAGGCAACGTTCTGAGCGTCGACGTGCGTGGCTTCACGATGTCGATCAACGCCACCGAGCGCAAACGGGAGAAGCTTGCCGCACAGCTCACCTGGCTTGCCAACAAGCATGAGCTCGGCCTGCCGGAAGACCGGCGTCATGACCGTCTGACCCCGCGTGAGACGAAGACAGAGCTAACGCTTGAGGATGGC
The DNA here is from genome assembly GCF_013004495.1 of Rhizobium sp. SEMIA 4085. Classification (NCBI taxonomy): domain Bacteria; kingdom Pseudomonadati; phylum Pseudomonadota; class Alphaproteobacteria; order Hyphomicrobiales; family Rhizobiaceae; genus Rhizobium; species Rhizobium sp. SEMIA 4085. The sequence continues at coordinate 17,136 of NZ_JABEPH010000095.1, read as the reverse complement.
ACGCGCTACACCTGCCGCATCATGGACTTGTCGTTGTCGGGTGCTGCAGTTGACGTGGAGGTGCGCCCCGCTCTCGGCACGCCAATCCGTCTCGGCAACATGCGTGGCCGCGTCGTGCGCCATTTCAGCGAGGGCGTCGCGCTGGAGTTCCTCTCGCTCCAGTCCCGCGAGACATTGCGCGAATTCCTCTAAGCGGCTGCTGTCACTCCGACGTCATGGACATGACCGATGAAGGCCGCCCCAACAGGCGACCTTTCATGTCTTCGCTTTATCCCGAAATCGAGCCCTATGACACGAGATTCCTGGAGACCGGAGACGGCAACCGGATCTACTGGGAATGCTGCGGCAATCCCGCCGGCCAGCCTGCGCTCGTTCTCCACGGCAGTCATCCCGGCTCGGGATGTTCTGCAACCGCACGACGCTATTTCGACCCTTCAGCCTATCGCATCGTGCTCTTCGACCAGCGAAATTGCGGCCGCAGCCTGCCGAGTGCCGCCGAGTTCGATACGGACTTTGCGGCAACACCACGTGGCATTTGGTTGACGACATAGAGCGGCTTCGGCTTCACGTCGATGTCGAGGCCTGGGTCATATTCGCGAACGCCTGGGGCTCGACGCTGGCGCTCGCCTGTGGCGAGAGCCATCCCGATCGCGTGCGAGCCATGGCGATCGCTGGAGTGACGACCACCCGCCGTACCGAAATAAGATTGGCTCTGCCACAGCATGGCACGCTTCTTTCCCGAGGAATGGGGGCGGCTGCGCGAGGCGATACCGCCAAACCTTCGCCATCTCGATGTGCTTTCGGCCTTTCACCAGTTGCTGAACGGGCCTGATCAGGAAGTCCGCATAAAGGCGGCGCGCGATTGGCATGACTGGGGGGCGGCACCGATCCTTCTCGCTGATTCGGATGGTTTGCCCCACCGCTGGCGCGATCGGGACTATGTGCTGGCTCGAGCGCGGATCGTCACGCCCTTTTCTTCAACGGCGCATGGCTTGACGACGCTGTCCTGCTTTGCAAGGCGGGACGGCTTTCGGGAATACCCGGCATCTTGGTACAGGGCCGCTTGGACCTTGAAGCGCCGCTGACGACCGCCTGGGAACTGGCCGAAGCTTGGCCCGGCAGCCGCCTTGTCGTGGTTGAAAACGCTGCGCACTCGACGTCGAACACGGCAATCTCCTCCGCCGTCATCGCCGCAACCGACGAATTTCGCGAAATTTCCCAAAAATAATTTTTGAGGCATCGCTGCGGAAAACGAGCCGCAATCGCGTTTCGGAGCAACCCTATTCAGAATTTCCGCGTCTCTCCATGCCGCGCGCGCTATCTCCTCACCGGGCAGCGCGCTGCAATATTGAGCCGCAATGGTCGCTGCCGTTAACTTTTTTACGGAACGGCAGCACCTGTGGCGTCATCAAAGCTTGCGTCGAAACATAAAAGTTTATTCGAATTTACATCGAAACTGCGACGAGTTTTACGCGTATTCGATTTTGTTTTTAATCAGGTTTTACGCGCTTTTGAATCAACTAAGCTGTTAATTTTACTGCGTAATTTTGCGCTGGATAAAAACGTCCGTGTCATTGTCATCCTCACAAAACGGGGACGACAAAGACAATGTTCAATGCACTCAAAGGCCCCTTTCTGGCCGGTATCCTGATGATGGCAAGGACGGGCTCGGGCCAAGCGACGCCTGCCAATATGACGCTTGCAGGCAACACAAGCCCGCCGATCGGCCACTATGAATTTTGCAAGGCAAACTCGAGCGAATGCGCCTATGACGGTGGCGACGCCGGTCCCGCGATCCTGACCCAAGAGCGTTGGAAGGCGATTCTCAAGATCAACTACGAGGTCAACTCGCAGATCCAGCCGATGACCGACAAGGAAATCTTCGGCGTCGAGGAGCGCTGGGCCTACCCGCGCAGCGTCGGCGATTGCGAGGATTTCGTGCTGCTGAAGCGCAAGATGCTGATAGATGCCGGCATCTCGCCATCCGATGCGCTGATAACGGTTGTCATGCAGCCGAACGGCGAAGGCCATGCCGTGCTGACAGTCCGCACGGACCATGGCGACTTCATCCTCGACAACATGCGCAACAAGGTGATGCTCTGGGCGGATACCGAATACACCTTTCTGAAGCGCCAGTCCGCCGATGATCCGGCACGCTGGATGAAGCTGCAGGACGGCCGTGCCGTCGCTGTTGGCAGCGTGCGTTAAGTCAAATTGCCCCGCCGGAAATAGCGGCGGGTCTACTCGGCCCGGTCAGTCCCCTACGCACCCGTCCAGACCGGCGCCCTGGAGCCGTTCCCGCTGTCCCGGGAGCGGCTCGCCTTTTTGAGGGACGCTTGGCAATCAGGTTAATCTTTCTTTAACCGCATCCACCGGATGATGCCGTGAGATTCATCCAGGTACCGGCGACTCCAGTCTCTTTCGCGGCGGTCAGACACTGAAGAACCGCCATGAGCCACCTCGCCCGCAGCACCGGCACATCCGAGGAGTCGCCCCTCTTCTCGAACGGCTTCATCCTCCGTCTGAGCGCAGTTGTCGCAATGCTTGCAATGCTGATGCTGGGTATCAGCATCGGCGGCCGCTGGATCGGCCGGCACATTACACTGGCGGGCAATTCCGACAATACCGCCATCGTCACGATCACCATCGGCCGCGACACGCTCGATCTGCCCGAAAACGTGATCCGCTTCCCCAGCCAGAGGCACGGCGGTGCCGCCGAACGCGCCGACGTCTATCTCACCTGGCCGGAATTGCAGGGCTACACGAAGGAACACCGCGAGCGATTCGACGACGTCTCGCAATCCGCCAATCTTATCTTTCTGCAGATCACCCAGAGCACGATGTCGCGCGACATGTCGGGCCGCGTCGAGCTCATCTATAAGCATGTGATGGAAGGCGCCGCCGTGCCCTATGGCAACGGACTGACGCTTCACAATCTGAAAGCCGAGGCAGGCTATGGCGGCGAGGTTCTGCTGACTGCACCGCGCGCCAAGGAGGCCACATATGCCGTTCGCTGCATCCTAGCATCCGCCTCGCTTAGCCCAACAAGCGGGGACTGCCAGCGCGACATCAAGGTCGGCAAAGACCTAAGCGTCCTCTACCGTTTCTCAAGCCGCCATTTGCACGACTGGGACCATATTGATGCCGCTATTCGCGGATTTGTGGAGGCCCGTCTCGTGACCCGTTCCGCAACACCCCGCTAAAATGCATCTGCACGGCGAAGCAAACGATTAATCATAAACGGATTGGTAACCCTGCTCGGTTAGATTCAAAAGACAATGGCTGAGACAACGAGGACGTGTGTAGGCCGATATTTGAAAATGCAAGCGAAGAGTGAAATAGTGTCAAGGTCAATATCCTTCGTATCATCGCCACGATCCGGCAATTTCCTGGTGAAGATGTTAGCGGCGATCGCGATCGCAACAACGGCTTTCCTCGTTGAGTCGGCCACGGCCGAAGCAGAAGCCGCAAATTCGAAATATGCGGGCATTGTCGTCGATGCGAAGTCCGGCAACGTTCTCTACAGCGAGAATGCCGATCGCCTGCAATATCCGGCGTCGCTGACGAAGATGATGACGCTCTATATGGTCTTCGAGGCGCTTGAACAGGGTCGCATCCGTCTCGACACGCGTGTCCCCTTCTCGGCTTACGCTTCATCTCAGGCTCCGACCAAGCTCGGCGTTAAGGCCGGCAGTTCGATTAGCGTCGAGCAGGGTATCCTTGGCCTTGTGACACTCTCCGCCAATGACGCGGCAACCGCCCTTGGCGAATTGCTTGCCGGCAGCGAAAGCCGGTTCGCGCAGACGATGACCGCCAAGGCCCATGCGCTCGGCATGACCCGTACTACCTATCGCAATGCCAACGGCCTGCCAAACACGGCACAGATGACCACCGCACGCGATCAGGCCCGCCTCGGTATCGCACTTCGCCAGCATTTTCCGCAATATTACAGCTACTTCTCCACGCGCAGCTTCAAGTTCGGCAAACGCGTCATTCGCAGCCACAACCGCCTTGTCGGTTCGGTGCGCGGCGTCGATGGCATCAAGACCGGCTATACCCGGGCTGCTGGTTTCAATCTTGTGAGTTCAGTGCAGGCCGACGGCAAGTCGATCGTTGGTGTCGTCATGGGTGGCACCTCCACGCCTGCCCGCGATGGGCAGATGCGCAAGCTGATCGCCACCTATCTTCCGAAGGCTTCCACGCGCGGCGGCTCGAACCTGATTGCGCAGACGGCGCCCACTCCGGTTCCGTCACCGGCTGCTTCTGCGGCTGAAATTCCTGTCGCGGCCGCCGATGTCGACCTGCCGCGCAAGGGCCCGACGCCGGATGCGCGCTATGAGGTAGCGTCCGCTGCCGTCGCCTATACTGACGCTCCTGCTGCCAAATCCGAAAACCCGCTCGTTGCCGAACAGAAGACCGAAATTCCGGCTCCGACCAAGGTGAAGACCAAGAGCTTCAAGCAAGCCTCCGTTGCGGTCCCCTCTCCGGCCCCTGCCTACATGCCGCCGGAGGAGCCCGCCGGCAATCCAGTCGATGCTCTCACGACCGCCTCGGTGGGGCCTGCCGCCGCTGCCGCAAAACCGGCTCCGGTTGACGATCAGGGGCCGAGCGGCTGGGTCGTTCAGATCGGCGTGTCGTCGAGCCGCGAAATGGCGATGGATCTGCTGGAGAATGCAAAGAGCAAGGGCGGCAAGGCTTTGAGCTCCGCAAAGCCCTTCGCAGTCGCCTTTGCAAACGGCGGCGATCAGGTCTATCGCGCCCGCTTTGGCGGCTTCGACGACCAGCGCGAAGCCGTAAATGCCTGCAAGGCGCTCAAGCGCGCAGGCGTCAAGTGCTGGGCGGCAGCCCAATGAGAGATACGGTGCCGCCAGCATTCCTGACGGCGCCGTTCACGGCCGGAATCGGTGTTTGCGGCGCCGGCTACAGTTCATAACCTCGATTTGTAATGCGTACGGGGATGATTATGGCGACCAATGGAAATGTAACGGGTTTTCCGCCCCGCAGTTCAGGCAGGCCGGCGCGGTTCGGCCTCCACCCGCTGCACGAGGCAGCGCTCCGGCTTGCTGAGATCGGCCTGCACCGGCCGAGAGCAAAATCGGCTAAGACCAAGGATCTCATCAATCTGCTCCTCTGCCACGGCGCGCGCGCCTGGCGCTACTCGCAGCCGGAAGCCAACATTCACTTGCACGTCACCTGCCCGGACGGCAAATCGCCAGTCATGCTGCGGCTGCGCTGAGGTTAGAGCAATCCAAGCTCCGACAGCTCGCGGCGCAAATCCGCGGGCATCTCGGCAACACCCTCTCCAAGCGTCGTGATATCCCGCGGCACGTCTTCTTCCGGATAATAGCGCCAGCCCTGGAAGGCGCGCTTCGGCTGCACGGCAGTTTCGATCACTTCCGGCCCAAGAACCAGGTGGCACCGGCCGATCCCTTCACTGTCCGTGAAGGTCTGGATATCCAAGAGCTTCTGGCGCGCTTGCACCTGCCCCTTGATGACCCAATAGAGTGAGCCGCCGTCAAGCAATTCGGGGACCCGTTTCGGAACCATGCGCGTCGTGTGAACGGAATGCGGCTCGAGGCCAGCCGCAATCGCCCGCAGCGAACGCTCCGCCACCCATTCGCGCAAATCGTCTATCGAGTCCGCGCCGACGCATAATTTGATCAGATGCAATGCCATGCCGTCGTTGAAATCCTTTTGGCCGGCAGCGTCAAGCGACTAAGGGTCGCAAGTCCACAGGCTCAGCATTCGACGACGTTGACAGCGAGACCCCCTGTCGAAGTTTCCTTGTATTTCTCGCTCATATCGTAGCCCGTCTGGCGCATCGTCTCGATGCAGGCGTCGAGGGGCACGAAATGCTGGCCGTCGCCTTTGACGGCAAGCGAGGCGGCGGTAACGGCCTTGACGGCACCGAGCGCATTGCGTTCGATGCACGGCACCTGGACGAGACCGGCCACCGGGTCGCAGGTCATGCCGAGATGGTGTTCCAGCGCGATTTCCGCCGCATTCTCGATCTGGGCGGGCGTGCCGCCCATCACCGCGGCAAGTCCCGCAGCCGCCATCGCAGCCGCAGAACCGACCTCGCCCTGACAGCCCACTTCGGCGCCGGAAATCGAGGCGTTGTGCTTGATGATGCCGCCGACGGCAGCCGCAGTCAGGAGATAGTCGCGGATGCCGTTCTGATCCCAATCCTCGTGGAAATGCTCGTAATAGCGGATCGTTGCGGGAATAACCCCCGCTGCACCGTTCGTGGGCGCGGTCACCACGCGGCCGCCGGCCGCATTCTCCTCGTTGACGGCCATGGCATAGACACTCAGCCAGTCGTTGGCGAGCAGCGGATTGATGCGGTTACTCCTCCACTCCTCCTGCAGCTTGTCATGGATCTTCCTTGCACGGCGCCGGACGTTCAAACCGCCCGGCATGACGCCGTCGACCTTGAGGCCGCGCTCGATACAGGCGCGCATGGCTTCCCAGATACGATCGAGACCTTCGTCGAGCTCCTCACGGCTGCGCTGGCTCTCCTCATTGGCGCGCTTCATCTGCGCGATGCTGAGGCCGGAGCGCTCCGCCATTTCCAGCATCTGCTTGGCGGTGGCGAAGGGATAGGGAACCTTGGTCGCACCCGCGACGGCCCTCTTCTTGGCGCGCATCTGCTCGAGCTCGGTATCGGTGACAACGAAACCGCCGCCGACGGAATAGTAGACGCGTTTCAGGAGCAGGCGTTCGTCCCTGTCATAGGCGCAGAAGGACATGCCGTTTGCGTGGCCCGGCAAGGGCTGCTTCTTGTCGAAGACCAGATCGTTCTTCGGCATGAAGAAATAGGCCGGGTGGCCGGGCGGCGTGATGCGGCCCGAGCGCTCCACCTGGTCGATGATTCCGTCCATCTTGTCTGGATCGACGCTGTCGGGCTTCTCGCCCATCAGGCCAAGAACGACCGCCCTGCCCGTCCCGTGGCCGATACCGGTATGCGCAAGCGAGCCGTGCAGGCTGACCTTGATCGAGGCAACCTGCGCGCCAGAGGACGGACGTGGCCATTCGCTCGAAAGGATCAGGTCGAGGAAGCGGTTGGCAGCCGACATCGGCCCCATCGTATGCGAGCTCGACGGGCCGATGCCGATCTTGAAAACGTCGAATACCGAAAGGAACATGCCAGCTTCCTGTGAAAATCTTCAGCCAGACTATCCAAAAGGCTATTCCGTCACTCGCGACGAACCGACATCGCGTTTAATTGGCGCGACACTAAAACGAAGGGCGCGTCTTGCCAATCATTGCAGCATGCAATTGCATCTGTAGAGTGGCGGCGTCGAATGCAGGATTGTAACATTGATGCTGACGGTTGCGGATTATATCGCACTGGCTTTCTTCGCCATTCTGTGGCTCGGCTATTCCTGGCTGCTGCGCGGCAGGACATTCTTCGGCCGCACGAGCCTCACCCATGCCATGACCGAACGGCGGCGCGAATGGATCTATAATTCGCTGCGCCGCGACCTGAAGATGATCGACACGCAGATCATGGCCGGGCTCCAGAACGGCACGGCCTTCTTTGCGTCGACCTCAATGTTCGCGATCGGCAGCTGCTTTGCACTGCTCGGCGCGACGGACAAGGTAAATGCGATCTTCGCCGATCTGCCTTATGTATTCAGCAGCGGCACCGCGAGCTTCGAACTCAAGGTCGGCGGGCTGACGGCGCTTTTTGCATACGCCTTCTTCAAGTTTGGCTGGTCTTACAGGCTCTTCAACTACTGCAGCATCCTCTTCGGCTCGATCCCAATGGTGCGCGACAGCGAGACCGATATCATCGCCGCCGAGCGCGCCGCCGAACGGGTCATCCGCATGAACGTGATTGCCGGCGGTCATTTCAATGAAGGCCTTCGCGCGATCTTCCTGTCGATCGGTTATCTCGGATGGTTCGTGAACGCTTACGTTTTCATGGCGACGACGGCGATCATCGTCGTGGTGCTCACGCGCAGGCAGTTCTTTTCGGAGGCGCGGCTGGCGATCATGGATGCCAACCCGCCATCAATTCTCCACCTTTCTGCTATTCGCCGCGATATGCCGCCAGATGGCGGAAGTGATTTGTCCGGGGGATTGTGATGGCTATTTCGACGAACGAAAACGGTGCGTCCTCCCGACCGCCGCGCATCGGCCTGCTCGATACGGCGCGTGGCGCGGCCCTGGTTGCCATGGCGACCTACCACTTCACCTGGGATATGGAGTTCATGGGCTATCTGGCGCGCGGCACCGCGGAGGCTGGCTGGCTGAAGATCTATGCCCGCGCGATCGCCTCGACATTCCTCTTCCTCGCCGGTGTCAGCCTGATGCTTGCCGGCACTCCAAGCATCAGGCGCCAGGCCTATCTCCGGCGGCTTGGCATGATCGTTTCAGCCGCGGCTCTTATCACGGCCGCGACGGCAATTGCGATGCCGCAGGGCGCGATATTTTTCGGCATTCTGCACAGTATCGCAGCGGCAAGCGTCATTGGCCTTCTCTTCCTGCGCATGCCCGGGATTATAACGATCGCCGCCGGCGTTGCGGCCGTCATCGCCCCGCTCTATCTGCGCTCTTCATTCTTCGATACGCCATGGCTTTGGTGGGTGGGCCTATCCCAAGCGGTTCCGCGATCGAACGATTATGTGCCGGTTCTACCCTGGATCGGGCCCTTTCTCATCGGCATGGGCGTTTCGAGCATAGCGCTGAAGCAGGGCTGGGCGGAATGGCTCGCAAGGTTTGGCACCGGCTCCACTCTGCTCGCAAAAGCTGGCCGCCACAGCCTCGCAATCTACCTGATCCACCAGCCGATCCTGATCTCGCTCGCCTATGCGCTTTCGATCGCCGTCCCGCCCGCCAAGCCGGATCCCGTGCAGACCTACATGCAGCAATGCCAGTCCTCCTGCGTCGTCCAGGAAGGCGAAGCGCTTTGCCGCAGCTTCTGCCAATGCACGCTCGAAAGATTGCAGGGTGAGAACCTGTTCACGCCACTCCAGTCCGGCGCAATCCAGGCGGATAAAGATGAAAGGGTACAGCGTATCGCATTGGAGTGCAGCACCGAAGCGCAATGAAGGTGGTGGTTCGATGAATGCCTATCGTTCTAAGCCGCTGCAATTTCCGTGGCCGCCGGTTCTATACGGCCTCGCTTTTGTCTGCGCTTTCCTGCTCGGCGAAATCGCAGGGCCTCCGGTACCCCGGATGCATACCGCCTTTGGCTGGATCATAGGCGCAGCGCTCACCGTCGCAGCCGTCGGGCTCGACATATGGGCGATAAAGACCCTGCTGGAGAGCGGGACGACGATCATGCCGCATCGCGAAACAGCCCATCTCGTCACCCGCGGACGGTTCCGCTAGACGCGCAATCCGATCTATCTCGGCTACACGCTTGCAACGGTTGCCTTCGGCCTCATGACGGCAAACAGCTGGTTCTAGGCCGCAGCGGTCTTTGCGGCGATCGTCACCACCTTTGTCGCGATCCGGCGCGAGGAAAGACACCTGCAGGCCAGCTTCGGCTGTGATTTCGAAAGCTATTGCAGAAGGACCAGACGCTGGATCTGACGCTCAGGTGCCCACGCCGATTTCGGCGAGCCGGCCGAGGCAGGCCTCTTCGATATTGTCGAGCTCCGTCAGCGTGTCGTCGATGTCCTTGCGCTTCTTGCGCAGGTCTTCCCGCTTTTCATCGACACGTTTCATCAAAAGCTTGAGCTGACCGAGTTCCCCAGGCGGGTCCTTATAGACCTGAATGATCTCGCGAATCTCCGCAATCGTGAAGCCGATGCGGCGACCGCGCAGGATTTCCTGGATCAGGCGCCGGTCGGCCGGACGAAAGAGGCGCGTGCGCCCGCGGCGTTCCGGATGGATCAGGCCCTCGTCTTCGTAGAAGCGAAGCGTGCGCGTCGACACTCCGAATTCGCGCGTCAGCTCCGTTATGCTATAGTACTTGTTCACTGGCATTGGCTTCCCACTCTCGTAGCCCATAATATTGACTTTTACGTAATAGTCAATTTCGGCAAATCCGGCTCAGATGCCGAACCACCAGGTGGCGATACCGAGGAAAGCGAAGAAGCCCGTGCAGTCAGTGACGGTGGTTACGAAAACGGACGACGCAATAGCTGGGTCCGCGCCGACCTTATCCAGAAGAAGCGGCAAAAGAATGCCCGCCAGCGCTGCCGCCACCAGGTTGATGATCATGGCGGCGCCGATGACCATACCAAGCTGGTAGTCGTGGAACCACGTGCCGGCAATCGTGCCCATGATGCTGGCAAAGACGATGCCGTTCATGATCCCGACGCCCGCCTCCCTGCGGATGATGCGGCCGGCATTGTATATGTCGAGGTCGCGGGTCGCGAGCGCGCGCACGGTGACGGTCATCGTCTGCGTGCCGGCATTGCCTCCCATGGAGGCCACGATTGGCATCAGTACGGCAAGCGCGATCATTTTCTCGATCGATGCGTCGAAGAGGCCGATTACACTGGCCGAAAGCATCGCCGTGCCGAGATTGATCATCAGCCAGAGGAAGCGCGAGCGGACGGTCGATAAGACATTGTCGGACAGCTCTTCGTCTCCGACGCCGCCGAGGCGTTTGATGTCCTCATCCGCTTCCTCGTGAATGACGTCGACGACATCGTCGATGGTAAGAACACCGACAAGACGGTCGTTCTCGTCCACGACGGCGGCTGAGAGAAGGTCGTATTGCTCGAAGAGCTGCGCCGCCTCTTCCTGGTCCATCTCGGCTGGAATAGGATGGGTCGTCTCGCGCATGATCGCTTCGATTTTTGTCTGCCGCTTGGTGCGGAGAATCTGGTCGAGATCGACGGCGCCGAGCAGCTTGAAGGTCGGGTCGATAACGAAGATCTGCGTGAAGGAATAAGGCAGGTCCTCCTCTTCGCGCATATAGTCGATCGTCTGACCGACAGTCCAGAAGGGCGGCACCGCCACGAATTCCGTCTGCATGCGGCGGCCGGCAGAGCTTTCCGGGTAGTCCAGTGCCCTACGCAGGCGCACCCGCTCGGTGAACGGCAGCTGCGCCAGAATTTCTTCCCGGTCTTCCTTGTCCAGGTCCTCGAGAATGTAGACAGCGTCGTCCGAATCGAGCTCCCCGATTGCAGCGGCAATCTGCTCGTTCGGTATCTGATCGACGATTTCGCGACGGATCGTTTCATCGACCTCCGTCAGCGCCGTCATGTCAAAATCGTCGCCGAGGAGGCGGACAAGTGCCAGGCGCTGATCCGGCTGGATCGATTCCAGCAGGTCGCCTATTTCGGACTCGTGAAGACGCGCGACGTTCTGCCGGAGAAAAATCGTATCCCGGTCGGCGATGGCAGCGCCGACAAGCGCCAGAAAGTCGCTGCGGACATTGCCGTCCTCGTCGTAGATGTCGGCTCCTTCGTCGTCCGGACGTCTGCGGATGCGGTCGTCTTCTCCGTTTTCCGTCATCTGCCGTCCTCGCATTCCAAGATTAACGACTGTCGCGCCGCATTCGAGAATGGCGGCTGAAAAAGCATTGTCAACAAGCGGATAAATGAACTCCGCCTGCGCTCTCGGCCCGCCCGAATTCCAGCCTCTGCTAACCGAAATGCTCGGTGCCGTCTAGCGCCAAAGCGCATCGCGCAGATGACAATGCGCCGTCTTGCCGATAGTTTTCGCGCGCCAGCAAACAAGGACCGCCGCCGATGGCCATTCGTCCCATTCTTCGCTATCCGCATCCCGGCCTGAAGACGATCTGCGAACCGGTGACGGTCTTCGATTGGGCACTGCGTCGGCTTGCTGACGATCTGCTGGAGACGATGCGCGTTGCACGCGGCGTCGGCATTACGGCCGCCCATGTCGGCGTCTTCCTGCGGGTGGTCGTGATCGAACTCAACAAGGTGGACGGAGTTCGGACCTTTATCAACCCCGATATCATTTCGGTTTCGGATGAACTCATGCGCCAGACCGAAGGAAGCGTGTCGATGCCAGGCGTGACCGACGAGGTGACGAGGCCCCGCGCAGTCCGTTTCCGCTACCAGGACATCAACGGTGTCCAGCATGAAGAGCATGCCGATGGCTTCCTGGCGATTTGCATCCAGCACGAGGTCGACCAGCTTGACGGAATTTTCTGGCTTCAGCGCCTGTCGAAGCTGAAGCGCGACCGCCTGATCCGGAAATGGGAAAAAGCGGCGCCGTGATTTCACGAAACTTTGGCGAACCATTCCGGACCACGAGCGTTCTTCGATCAAGGTAACGCCTGAGGGAGAATGACTATGCCAAAGAAGGACGACAAGACCACCTTTTCGCGCGAAGACGATTATCGCGATTACGAAGAACGCAATCTTGACGAGGGCTGGCCCTACTCCGACGAAGCAGGTGCGCGATCGCCTGAACCGCAAAATCGAGCCTACGGCGAAACGCCTGCAAACTTCGACCGCGATCCTAACAGCGGCTTTCGCGTTGACGGCACGGACGAAGACGGAAACGAAAACCGGCTCAAGGATTCGCTCAGGGCCGATACGATCCATCGCGATGAAAGCGATGACCTCGAAGCGCGCGTGACGGAGAACCTGGAAAACATCCCGGATCTGAACCTCGACAGCATCGATGTTCATGCCGACGGCCACACCGTAACGCTGGAAGGCGCCGTCGAGACCATCGGAATGGCCCGGAAGGTCGAACTCGGTGCCCTTTCAGTTGATGGCGTCCACCATATCCGCAACCGGCTGGAAACGATCGGTGTTGATTCGCATCTATCGGACGAGGATTGAAGTCCCTGAAAATCAAGGCCTGTCGAACCGTTCGAGCATGCCGCAAACGAAAAGGGACCGGAACCGGCCCATTTTTCATGTCGCCGGCGAGATGAGACGATCTAAGAATTTCTCCGGAAGAGAATGGTGCGGTCGAGAAGACTCGAACTTCCACGGGTTGCCCCACAGCGACCTCAACGCTGCGCGTCTACCAATTCCGCCACGACCGCATCGTGGTAGGTGCCGATTTGCGTCGGCGGGGCAGCATGTAGCAAAAGCATTTGGGGTGCACAAGGGCGATATGGCAGATTTTTGCAAAACAAATCACAGCATTTGAATTGCCCGTCAAACGGGGCCATATAGGCGGTCTGCCGCCTGTGATCGCCGTGCGGCGAGGGAAGTCTATGCTGCGCACCGATCTACAGTTCTCGATGTTTCCGCTCGAAGGCTCAAAGCCCGTGCGTTGGCGCATCTCCGATGGTCTCATTCCTTATAGCGAAGCCGTCGAGACGATGGAGCGCGAGGTGGCCGTGATCGCCGAGGGGGGCGACGAGCTTGTCTGGCTCGTCGAGCATCCGCCCCTCTACACGGCAGGCACCAGCGCCAATGCGAAGGACCTTGTGCAGCCGGACCGTTTTCCGGTTTTTGCGACCGGCCGCGGCGGCGAATATACGTATCATGGCCCCGGCCAGCGCGTTGCCTATGTGATGCTTGATCTCAAACGCCGGCGGCAGGATGTCCGCGCCTTCGTCGTGGCGCTTGAAGAAGTGGTAATCCTTACGCTCGATTCGATGAACGTACGCGGCGAGCGGCGCGAGGACCGCGTCGGCGTTTGGGTAAGCCGGCCGGAGAAACCGCATCTTCCGGACGGCAGCATGAGCGAGGACAAGATTGCCGCGCTCGGCATCCGGCTTCGTAGATGGGTGACGTTTCACGGCTTGTCGCTCAATGTCGATCCCGACCTCGACCATTTTACCGGCATCGTACCCTGCGGGATTTCTGCCTACGGCGTGACAAGCCTTGTCGATCTCGGCCTGCCGGTGATGATGGCGGATGTGGATATCCGCCTGCGCGAAGCCTTCGAATCGGTCTTCGGCAAAACGGTGGGCGAACTCTAGTCGATATTGATCGGCATGCATTCCTGTGGTTGATGGCTTCGTTCCCGAAAGCCTGCAACATGTCCCAAGAACAATCTCCGTATAATCCGCTTCAAGGCATGGTCATCATGGCCGGCGCCATGGTCGTCCTGCCCGCCATGGATGCGATCGCCAAATACATGGCGACCTTCGAGGCTATGTCACCGGGACAGGTGACATTCTATCGCTTCTTCTTTCAGGTCGCCTGCACGCTTCCTATCCTGCTTGCCGTCTTCCGCTGGAAGGCCCTTTCGGCAAAGCGACCATGGATGAACCTGCTGCGGGGCGCCTTGCATGGCGCAGCCAGCCTGCTCTTCTTCGTCGCGGTCAAATACATGCCGCTCGCGGATGTCTTCGCGATCTATTTCGTGGAACCATTCATGCTGACGGCTCTTTCGGCGCTCTTCCTCGGCGACAAGGTCGGTTGGCGGCGGTGGGCGGCGATCGTCGTCGGCTTCGCAGGCGCGATGATCGTCATCCAGCCGAGCTACGAAATCTTCGGCCTGAAGGCGCTGCTGCCAGTGCTTTGTGCCTTCCTTTTCTCGCTCTATCTCTTTCTCAACCGGGCAATCGGTGAAGCCGATTCGCCGTTAACGATGCAGACCTTGGCCGGAATTGGTGGAATGCTCTTCATGGGGGCCACGCTCCTGGGCGGAAATGCGCTTTCAATGCCCGATTTCGAAATGTCGCTTCCTTCGTCGGTATTGGGCCTCGTCCTGCTGCTCGTCCTCGGCACTATCTCCGGCTATGCGCATATGCTGATCGTCAGGGCATTCCGCCTTGCGCCACTGTCGCTGCTTGCCCCGTTCCAATATTTCGAGATCATTTCGGCGACCGTGCTCGGATATGTCGTGTTCAACGATTTTCCCAATTTTTCCAAATGGATCGGCATTTTTATCATCGTCGCGTCCGGCCTCTTCATCATCTGGCGCGAACGCGTTCAGTCAAGATCGCTAAAATCATCGCAAACACCTGCGTAGTCGATTAACCCTTGTCGTTGAGGGTTCTTCAATTCCGCCGGGCTAAAATCATTTCTGGCTTCATGACGAAGTCTGGAGATGAAAGATGAGCGAATTCCGACTCGCTTTTCCGGCATGCGTGATCGCGGGAAAGCATCGGCTGGCCGCCGACGATATCAGCCTCTTGCGCAAGCACAGCTTTCCGCACGGCGTACGGAAGGCCGACGACGTCGTTGTCATGCTTGCGCTGAACAATTCCTGTCCTGAAAAATGCCCGGAATGGAGCGCCTTCTTTCTGGAAGAACTCGCCGGTTTCATTGTAAACTACAGCTATCCGCAGGGCTCGCTGGACGAGATCAATGTCGCCTGGATCATGCGCATTTTCGCGACCGACGGCGTCATCAATTCGTCGCTCGAACTGGAACTCATACTGCACATCATGGAGATTTCCTCCCATGTACCGGACGAGCTGCGCGCCTTTGCGCTCGATCAGCTGCGCCTTGCGATTACCGACGATGTTGGCGGCTACAAGCTGTCGCGTGCAGTGGACCGCAAAGGCATCGCCCGCCAGGACATCGATTTCGTGATGCGCGTGCTGCGGAACATCTGCGAGGGCGGTGTGATTCCAGTTTCGCATCTCACCTATAGCGTCTTGCGCCGGATCGAAGCGGAAACGCTGCCTTCCGCCAATCATCCCCGCTGGGCTGAGATCCTCCAGGCGCTCCAGCTTCGGGATTACGCCGAACTGCGCACCAGCCGCTGGCTGCGGATCGTGGACGACGAACAAGCCGTTGCGTGACTTGCGTTAGGACAGGTACCTTCCCCACCGTCAGATTTCGCACGATTGTGCGTCCCGGCGTTTCTGCGTAGAACTTCTGGACGCATTTTTCGGGTGGAGTCTGCATGTTCAAGAAAATCCTGATCGCGAACCGCGGCGAGATCGCTTGCCGCGTGATCAAGACTGCACGCCGCATGGGTATTGCAACGGTCGCGGTCTATTCGGACGCAGACCGCGATGCCCTTCATGTCGAGATGGCTGATGAGGCAGTGCATATAGGCCCGGCGGCGGCAGCCGAGAGCTATCTCGTCGCCGAAAAGATCATCGCCGTCTGCAAGGAGACCGGCGCGGAAGCTGTTCACCCCGGCTACGGCTTCCTTTCCGAACGGGCCTCCTTTTGCGAGGCCCTCGAAAGGGAGGGTATCGTCTTCATCGGGCCGAAACCGAAGGCCATCAGGGCGATGGGCGACAAGATCGAATCGAAGAAGTTCGCCAATGCCGCCAAGGTTTCAACGGTGCCGGGCTATCTCGGCGTCATCAAGGATGCAGCGCATGCCGAGAAGATCGCCGGCGAGATCGGCTATCCCGTGATGATCAAGGCTTCGGCCGGCGGCGGCGGCAAGGGCATGCGTATCGCCTGGAACGAGGCGGAAGTCCGCGACGGTTTCGACCGTGCCCGCTCGGAGGCAAGAAGTTCTTTCGGCGACGATCGCGTCTTCATCGAGAAATACATTGTCGATCCGCGCCATATTGAAATCCAGGTGCTGGCGGATGCGCACGGCAATACCGTCTATCTCGGCGAGCGCGAATGCTCGATCCAGCGGCGGAACCAGAAGGTCGTCGAAGAGGCACCCTCGCCCTTCCTCGACGAAAAGACCAGACAGGCGATGGGCAAGCAGTCCGTCGCACTGGCGAAGGCCGTCGATTATCAAAGCGCAGGAACGGTAGAATTCATCGTCGACCGCGACCGCAATTTCTATTTCCTCGAAATGAACACGCGGCTGCAGGTCGAGCATCCGGTGACGGAGCTGGTGACCGGGATCGACCTCGTGGAGCAGATGATCCGGGTTGCCGCGGGCAAAACGCTTCCCTTCAACCAGAAGGACATTAGGCTGAATGGCTGGGCGATCGAAAGTCGCCTCTACGCCGAAGATCCCTATCGCAACTTCCTGCCGTCGATCGGCCGCCTGACGCGTTACCGCCCGCCCGCGGAAGGCTGGCACGGCAGCACGATCGTCCGCAACGATACCGGTGTCTTCGAAGGCGCCGAAATCTCGATGTAGTACGATCCGATGATCGCCAAGCTTTGCGCCTGGGCGCCGGACCGTTCGGCAGCGATCGAGGCCATGGGCCAGGCACTCGACGGGTTCGGGGGTGACGGCATCGCGCCTAATCTGCCGTTCCTCTCGGCGTTGATGAAGCACCCGCGCTGACGCGAGGGCAGACTTTCGACGGGTCTCATTGCCGAGGAATAGCCTGACGGCCTTGCGCCGATGGCTCCGGATGCGCGGGAGGTGGCGCTGCATGCGGAGGTAGCGCTATCCACGGCTCTGATCGGG